>CAZFTZ010000300.1:0-6059 GCA_964521875.1 uncultured Cellulomonas sp.
GCATCTCGATCATGGGGACGTCGCGCGTCGTCGCGGTCATCGCTCGCTCCCGCCGGTCGTCCACAGGTGGCCCGTGTCGTCGACCACCTCGAGATCGGGCGTCGTGCCGGCGGCGTTGATGGCGGCCTGGCGGGACGCCCGACGCCCGGGCTTCGTCGGGATCGGCCCGTGCGGTTCGAAGCCGCGGCCGTAGTACCTCTCGAGGTAGTGCTGGCCGACCATGAAGACGCTGGTGATCACCAGGTACCAGGCGCACGCCACCATCAGCAGCGGCACCGGCTGGAAGATCCGGTTGCCGATCGCGTTCGTCGCGAAGTTCAGCTCGAGGATGAAGGGCACCGCGATCACCAGCGAGGTCGTCTTGAGCATCGAGATCGTCTCGTTGCCCGTCGGCGGGACGATGACGCGCATCGCCTGTGGCAGCACGATCCGGCGGAGGATCGCGCCCTCCTTCATGCCGAGCGCCCGCGCCGCCTCGTGCTGGCCGTGGTCGACGCTCTCCAGCCCGGCCCGGACGATCTCCGACAGGTAGGCGCCCTCGTTGAGGGCGAGCCCGATCAGGGCCGCGACGGCGGCAGTGAAGACGTCCTTGGTGTCGAACGACCAGAGCTCGGGTCCGAACGGGACGCCGAGCGACAGCCGCGGGAAGATCACGGAGATCAGACCCCACAGCGCGAGCTGCGTGTAGATCGGGGTGCCGCGGAACACCCAGATGTACGCCCACGCCACCCAGCGCATCACCGGGTTGGGGGAGTCGCGCATCACGGCGAGCAGCACGGCGAGCACGATCGCGATCACCATCGAGCCCACCGTCAGCAGCAGCGTCCAGCCGACGCCGCGGATCACCGGCATGGCGAACAGGTACGTGCCGACGGTCGGCCAGGCGAACGTCGGGTTGGTGACGAGCGCGTGCGCCGCCATCGCGGCGAGCACCAGCACGACGAGGGCCGACACCCACCGGCCCGGGTACCGGACGGGGACCGCGTGGATCCGCTCGGGCTCCCGGGCCGTGGGCACCTGCTGACTGGACAAGGACGGCCTCAGCTGGCCGCAGGGTTGAGCTCGGCGGTCGTGATCGCGCCGTCGGCGTTGCTCCACGCGTCGAGGATCTTCTTGTAGGTGCCGTCGTCGATCAGCTTCTGGACGGCCTTCTGGATCGCGTCGGTCAGCGGCTGGTCGTCCTTGCTGACGACGATGCCCTGGGGTGCGACCTGCCGCACCTCGCCGGCGAGCTCGAGCTTGCCGGCGCTCTGCGTGATCGCGTAGGCGATGACCGGAGAGTCGGCCCACATCAGGTCCGCCTTGCCCCCGATGAGCGCGGTGGTGACGTCGGCCTGCGACTCGTAGCTCAGCGGGGTCGGCGCGTCCTTGCCGTCGGTCTGGCACTGCGTGACCTGCTCGTCGAGCAGGTCGGCCTCCCACGTGCCGGTCTGCACGCCGACGGTCTTGCCGCAGATCGACGACGGGTCCGTGATGCCCTCGGGGTTGCCCTTCGCCACCGCGAACGACTCGCCGGCCTGGAAGTAGCTGACCATGTTGACGGCGTCCTCGCGTTCGGCGGTGATCGTGAAGGACGAGATGCCGACGTCGTACTTCGAGCCGATGGCGGGGATGATGCCCGTGAAGTCGGCGGACTGGACGTCCACCTCGACGCCCAGCACCGCGGCGATCGCCTTGGCGAGGTCGACGTCGTAGCCGATCGGGGTCGTGCCGTCGGTGTCGAGGTACTCGGCAGGTGCGTACGAGGTGTCCGAGCCGACGACCAGCTTGCCGGCCGAGGCGATCTTCTCCGGCAGCAGTGCCGCGATCGAGTCGTCCTTCTTGACCGACGAGGGGTCGAACTTCCCGCCGGCGTTCGCCTCGCTGGAACAGGCGGCGAGGGACAGCGCCACCGCCGCAGCGGCGACCAGGGCGAGGGGGGTCTTGCGCACGGATTGCCTCCTGGCGGGTGGTCCACCCGTCGCGGGCGGACGGCGCCGGCGGGCCCGGCGCCTGGACGGGAAACGTAGACCTGGCATGTTACGGCGCCGTGTCGCG
Source organism: uncultured Cellulomonas sp. (assembly GCA_964521875.1). Lineage (GTDB taxonomy): Bacteria > Actinomycetota > Actinomycetes > Actinomycetales > Cellulomonadaceae > Cellulomonas. The sequence goes on from CAZFTZ010000300.1 coordinate 2,038, forward strand.
GTCCGCGGCGGCGTCCCAGGGCCGTGATCGGCGGCAGGATCTGCGCATGGTCTCCCTCGGCACCCCTGGCACGCCCACCGGCACCCGCGTCCTGCTCCTCGGCTCCGGCGAGCTCGGCAAGGAGGTGGCCATCGAGCTGGCCCGCCTGGGCGTGGAGGTGGTGGCCGTCGACCGGTACCCCGACGCACCCGCGATGGCGGTGGCCGCCCGGTCCCACGTCATCGACATGCTGGACCCGGACTCGCTGCGCGCGCTGCTGGCCGACGAGCACCCGCACGTCGTCGTGCCCGAGGTGGAGGCGATCGCCACCCACGTCCTGGCGGAGGTCGAGGCGACCGGCACCCGCGTGGTCCCGACCGCGCGCGCCGCCCGGCTGACCATGGACCGCGAGGGCATCCGCCGGCTGGCGGCCGAGGAGCTCGGGCTGCCGACCTCACCGTACGTGTTCACCGACTCGCTCGACGGCGTCCGCGCGGCGGTCGCCGAGCTGGGGCTGCCCGTGGTGGTCAAGCCGGTGATGTCGTCGTCGGGCCACGGGCAGTCCGTGGTGCGCACGCCCGGCGAGGTCGAGGCCGCGTGGGAGAGCGCCCGTACCGGCGGCCGGGCGGCGGGCCACGGCGACCGGGTGCGCGTCATCGTCGAGGGCTTCGTGCCGTTCGACTCCGAGATCACGCTCCTCACGGTGCGGCATGCCGGGGGAGTGACGTTCTGCGACCCGGTCGGTCACGTCCAGGTGGACGGCGACTACCGGGAGTCCTGGCAGCCCGCCGCGCTACCCCAGGGGGTGGCCGACGAGGCCCGACGGGTGGCCGGTGCGGTCACGGAGGCGCTCGGCGGCTGGGGCATCTTCGGCGTCGAGCTCTTCGTCGTCGGCGACCGTGTGCTGTTCTCCGAGGTGTCGCCCCGCCCGCACGACACCGGCCTGGTGACGCTCGTCTCGCAGGACCTGTCGGAGTTCGCGCTGCACGCCCGTGCGCTGCTCGGGCTGCCCGCCCCCGACCCGCTGCGGCTCGGCGTCGGGACGGACCAGCAGGCGGCCGCCTCGTGCGCGGTGCTGGCCCACGGCGACGGCGTGCCCGTGTTCGACGGCGTCGACGACGCGCTGGCGGTGCCGACCGCGCAGCTGCGGCTGTTCGGCAAGCCCGTGGTGCACGGCCACCGCCGGGTCGCGGTCACGCTCGCCCGCGGCGCCACGGCCGACGAGGCGCGGCAGCGGGCACGCGACGCGGCGGCCGCGCTGCGCGTCCGGCTCGTCTGACAGCTCGTCGGTCCGCTCGGCGGGCCTGCGCTCAACCCCGGGCCGGGGCACCGACGATCGCGGCGGCGCGGGCCCGGCCGAGGTTCCAGCCGGCGAAGCCCTGGACCGGCGGCTGCTCCATCTGGTGGAGGATCGCGCTGCGCAGCGGCTCGTCGAGGTCGTCGACCGCCGGCACCGCGTCCGGCGAGAGCTGCCGCAGGTACTGCACGTCCAGGCCGTCCGGCAGGTCGGTGGCGGCGGCGTCGTAGCGCACGATGAGCGCCTCCGGGTTGGCCAGCGCCAGCGACAGCATCGCCACCGCGACGACGTGCACCAGGGCGCGCGGCAGCCACCCGCCACGCCACCGGATCCCGGCGATCATCACCAGGAGGACGACGACGCCCATCGCCACCTCGCCCCAGGCGGACAGCAGCCGCAGCGTCGTCAGGCCGTACGCGCCGACGTAGAGCGACATCCGCGCCAGCGCCGAGCCGACGATGCCGAGCGTCCCGGCGCAGAGCACGCCGAGCGCCAGCCGCGCGACGAGCGGACCGCGCGGGTCACCGAGCGGTGCGCGCCGGGCGGCCGCCGCGACGACGAGCAGCGTCAGCACCGTGACGGTGACCAGCTGCCCGAACCCCTGTCGTGCGTACTGTGCGTACGTCAGGCCGGTCGCGTGCCGGACGTAGTCGTCGCCGCGTGCGAGCGCCGACAGCCAGACCGCGAGGAAGACGACCACGAGCAGGTCGAGCGCGGCGACCGGCACCAGCCACTCCCAGCGGCGCGCGGGTGTCGCCGCGGGCCGCGAGGCCTGCGCCCAGGGCGTCCCGGTGACCGCCAGGTGCATCCCGCCCGCTGCCACCAGCCCGATCGCGACGCCGACGGCCACGCGCGCCGGGAGGGCGTCGAGCGTCAAGCGAGGCAGCAGCGAGGCGAAGACCGGGTCCGCCGAGGCGAACAGCGCGCCGAACACCACGAGCAGCGCCCCTGCCACCGCCGCGGTCCGCAGCACCCGCAGGGTGCCGCGTCCGTGCTCGCCTACCGCACCGCGCAGCCCGTGGCGGGTCCACGGCAGGGCGCGCAGCACGGCGCCTGCCGCGGCGAACGGGGCCGAGAGCACGCCGGTCGCGGTGCGACCGCCGCTGAGCGCGACCGCCGCGACACCGAGCCCGACCAGCCACGACAGCACGACCACCCAGTCGGCCGCACGCACCGCGACCATGACCAGGAGCAGCACCGACCACCCGGCCAGCACCAGGTCCCCGGGGCGGCGCCGGCGGACGACCGCCGGCAGGGCGACGCCCCATCCGGCCAGCGCGACGAGCGCCAAGCCCAGCCCAGGCTCGTTGTCGACGAGCAGCAGCGCCCCGGCGATGCCGACAGCGGCGGCCATGCCGACCGCCGCCGGAGAGGCGCCCGGACGTGCCGCGGACCAGAACCGGGTGAGCGGCACCAGGTCGACGCCACCGCTCTCCACCGGAGCCACCGGCAGCGGCGGCAGGTACGGGTCGCGAGAAGCAGGCGAGGCCGGCGTCGACGTCATGACCTCGACGCTAGGAACCCCGTCCCACCAGGGCGTCCGTCCCTCGGCTGGTCCCAGCGCGCTCGTCGTCCACCTGCGGGACCAGACCTCACGGCGCGCTCACGGACCCGTCACAGGACGGGCACGTTCGCCTCGATCTCGGCCAGCCACGCCGACGGGTCGGCGTCCGACGGCATCCGCCAGTCGCCGCGCGGCGACATGGTGCCGCCGGCGCTCACCTTGGGCCCGTTGGGCAGCGCGGAGCGCTTGAACTGGTTGCCGAAGAAGCGCCGCACGAACACGATCAGCCACCGGCGGATCTCCGCGAGGTCGTACGCCTGCCGGCGGTCCTCCGGGTAGCCCGGGGGCCACTCGCCGGCGGCGACGTCGCGCCAGGCGTGCCAGGCGAGGAACGCCACCTTGCTGGGCCGCGCGCCGTGGCGCAGCACGTGGAACAGCGTGAAGTCCTGCAGCGCGTACGGCCCGACGACCTGCTCGGTGCTCTGCATCGGGCCGTCGGCGGTGGCGGGCACCAGCTCGGGGGAGATCTCCTGCCCGACGATGCGGTCGAGCACGGCGTTGACCGACTCGTCGAACAGCCCCTCGCCGACCACCCACCGGATGAGGTGCTGGATGAGCGTCTTGGGCACGCCCGCGTTGACGCCGTAGTGCGACATCTGGTCTCCGACGCCGTAGGTGCACCAGCCCAGCGCCAGCTCGGACAGGTCACCGGTGCCGAGCACGATGCCGCCGCGTTGGTTGGCGGCGCGGAACAGGAAGTCGGTGCGCAGCCCCGCCTGGACGTTCTCGAACGTCACGTCGTACTGCTGCGAGCCGTCGGCGTAGGGGTGCTGCAGGTCGGCCAGCAGCTGGCGCGCCATCGGCCGGATGTCCACCGTCTGGTACGTGGTGCCGAGCGCCTCCATGAGCGCCAGCGCGCTGGACTTCGTCCGGTCCGAGGTGGCGAACCCGGGCAGCGTGAACGCGAGGATGTCGCTGCGCGGCCGGCCGAGCCGGTCCATCGCGTTCGCGGCGACGATCAGGGCGTGCGTCGAGTCGAGGCCGCCGGAGACCCCGATGACGACCTTCGGGCTGCCGATCGCCCGCAGCCGCTGCTCCAGACCGCTGACCTGGATGTTGTAGGCCTCGTAGCAGTCGAGGGCGAGCCGTGCGGGGTCGTCGGGCACGAACGGGAACCGGTCGACGTGCCGCCGCAGCCCGATGTCCCCGGCGGGCGGGTTGAGCGTGAACTCGACGCGCCGC
>CAZFTZ010000301.1:0-6610 GCA_964521875.1 uncultured Cellulomonas sp.
GGTTCCCCGGCCTGACGCCCGGCCTCCCGTTCACGCCCGCCGTGCACTCCCCAGCGCTCGGTGCAGGTGCAGGTGCACCGCAGGCGTGGAAGTGCACCGTGCGCGCGTGGTGTGGGCCGATGGGGTGCCCCGGTACGGTGGCGCCGTGGAGGTCGCGGTCAGCGCGCTGCGCGCGGAGCTCAGGCAGTGGATCGAGACGGCGCGCTCCGGGGCGGACGTCGTCATTACCGAGCGCGGCGTGCCGGTGGCCCGGCTCAGCGCCGTCGACTCCGCGGACCTGGTCGCCCGCCTGGAGCGCGACGGCCTGTTGACGGCGCCGGTCACCGAGCGGCCCGCCGCGCGGGTGGAGGAGCCCGCCGGCCGTCCAGCCGCCGCGGTCACCGGCCTGATCCGCCGGCTGCGCCACTGATGGCCCTCGTCTACCTCGACACCACCGCGCTGGCGAAGCTGTGCCTGCCGGAGCACGGCAGCCAGCTGGCCGCGGCGCTGTGGGACGGTGCGGACGTCGTGGCGACGTCGCGGTTCGCCGACGCCGAGCTGCGGGCCGCGGTGGCGGAGGCGTTCCGGTCCGGCACCCTGCCGCGGGCGCGGGCCGCGCTCGAGGAGTGGGACCGGCTGTGGGCCGGGCTGTACGTCGTCGAGCCGCTGGCGTCCGTGCTCGACGAGGCGGCATCGCTCGTCGTGCGGCACGCACTGGGTGCCACCGCCGCCGTGCACCTGGCCTCCGCGCTCACGCTCCGGGCCGACGACCTGCTGATGCTGTGCTGGGACGAGCCGCTGGCCGCGGCCGGCCGGGCCGAAGGGCTGCGGGTGGTGCCCGAGCCCGCTCCCGTAGGCTCGCCTGCGTGAACATCCTGTCCGGGGTCGTGTCGGCGCAGCAGTGGCTGTTCCTGCTGGTGACGCTCGCGGTCTTCGTGCTCTCGGTGTGGGCGCTCGTCGACTGCCTGGTGCGGCCAGCGCGGGCGTTCCCGACGGCGGGCAAGCGCACGCGGAGCTTCTGGCTCGCCGTCACGGGCGGAGCGACACTGCTGGCGTTCCTGGCGCTGCCGCCCGCCGGCATCCAGTTCCTCGGACTCATCGCCGCGGTAGCGGCGATCGTCTACCTGGTCGACGTGCGGCCGGCGGTGGCGCCCTACTCGCGTCGCCGTGGCGGCCGGGGTGGCGCGGGGCCGTCGCGCGGCGGCTGGTAGCCCGTGCGGGCGGTGGTGCAGCGCGTCACGCGCGCATCTGTCACGGTCGACGGCGAGGTGGTCGGCGCGATCGACCGGCCGGGGTTGGCGGTGCTGGTCGGCGTCACGCCCGGTGACGGGCCGGCCCAGGTGGAGTACGTCGCGCGGAAGGTCGCCGAGCTGCGCATCCTGCGCGACGAGCAGTCGGTGGCGGACGTCGGCGCGCCGGTGCTCGTCGTGTCGCAGTTCACGCTCTATGCGGACACCCGCAAGGGCCGCCGGCCGACGTGGAACGCCGCCGCTCCTGGGCCGGTGGCGGAGCCGCTGGTGACGGCGGTGGTCGACGAGCTGCGGGCGCGGGGCCTCGAGGTGGCGACAGGGGTGTTCGGGGCCGACATGTCCGTCGAGATGGTCAACGACGGGCCTGTGACGATCCTGCTGGAGTCGGCGCCGGCCTGAGCGCTCCTCGTCGTGCGCGCGCCCGGCCCGGTGCTCGTCATGCGGGCCGGACCCAGCGCGGAGCGTGCCGCGCACATGCCGGCGAACGTGTCCCGACATGAGGAAAGGCCCCTCGGAGTAAGCGTCCGAGGGGCCTTCCTCTGACCGCAGGTCGCGTGCCGCCGAAGGCCCGGGAACTTCCGCCGCCCCCCGGTGTGACCCGGGAGGGGCGAAGCCCCGCGCCGCCCGGAGGCGGACACCGCTCCGATGGTGCGGCTGAGTCCGTTCCTTCGGAGGGAACACCGGCGAACCGGCACCCCATCCCGTCGGTCGGGACCACTGCGATCGGCCGCCCGGTCGCAGGAGGCCCCCGCGTCATCGTCCGCGGGTCGATGAGTGTTACCCCATCGATCTGGCCGCCCGTTCTCCGGTCGGTCCGTCCCCGACTCCGGGGCCGCCCAGCTCGGGTCTCCCCGGGGGGAGTCCTTCACCTTCGGGTCTCGGTGTCGAGGCCGATGGCTAAGTTCTAGTCGCGTTCACCGAACCGCCACAAGTGGTTCGGAGAAGATTTCTTTATCCACCATTGACTCCACATGGATGTCCACAAGATGACCTGCGCGAAGACCGGGCAGACACAGGGGTGTGGACGAAATTTGTGGATTCGTCTGCGTGTCGTTCACCTGATCGGGCGGTCGCCGTCGATACCTTTGGCCTCGGCAACGGCCCCTCGGAGTAAGCGTCCGAGGGGCCTCGCCACGTCCGGGCGCGAGACGATGGCCCCATGCGCATCGAAGCGGTCCGCGCGGACATCACCACCGAGCGCGTCGACGCGATCGTCAACGCCGCCAACTCCTCGCTGCTGGGAGGCGGCGGGGTGGACGGTGCGATCCACGCGGCGGCCGGTCCGCGGCTGCTGGAGGCGTGCCGCGAGCTGCGCCGCACCACGCTGCCGGACGGCCTGCCGGTGGGTCAGGCGGTCGCTACTCCGGGCTTCGACCTGCCGGCCCGGTGGGTGATTCACACCGTCGGCCCCAACCGGCACGCCGGGCAGACCGACCCGGCGCATCTCGCCTCCTGCTTCACGACGAGCCTGGACGTGGCGGCGTCGCTGCCGGCGCGGACGGTGGCGTTCCCGGCGGTGAGCGCGGGCGTCTACGGGTGGGACGTGCGGGTCGTCGCGCGGGTCGCGGTGGACGCGGTCCGTGGCTGGGCCGACGAGCACGACGACGGCCCGGTCGACCTGGTGCGGTTCGTGCTGTTCGGTGACGCCGCCCTGACGGCGTTCACCTCCGCCGCCGTCTCCTGCTGACCCGTTCGGAGGGCGGCGAGGACAGCCTCGACGTCGCACTCGTCGTTCCAGACGTGGAAGCCGACGCGGGCGCAGCCGCCACGCCCGGCGGCGCGCAGCCCGGCCGCCGCCAGCCGAGCCGCCACGTCGCCGCTGGGGTCCGGCAGCGAGACGATCGCCGATCCGGCCGGCTCCAGGCCGAGGCCCGCCCGCAGTTCGTCGGCCAGGGCGACGTCGTGGCGACGGATCGCGGCCGGGTCCGGGCCCGCGAGCTCGTCGGCGAACGCCTCGAGCGCGGGCGCCGCGCCCACCCAGCACAGCCACGCGGGCGAGGTGTCGAACCGCCGGGTGCCGCGAGCGAGCGTCATGTCGTGGCCGTACACCGAGCCCCAGACGTCCTCGGCCGCGTACCAGCAGGCGTTGACCGGGCGCAGGCGCTCGCGTGCCTCGTCGGCCGCGGTGAGGAACGCGGTGCCGCGCGGCGCGCACAGCCACTTGTAGGCGGAGGTCACCGTGACGTCCGCGAGCGACGCGTCGACCGGCAGCCACCCGGCCGCCTGCGTCAGGTCGACGGCGCTGAGCGCACCCGCGGCGCGCGCGGCGGCGGTGACGGCGTCGAGGTCCGCGACCACCCCGTCCTTCGACTGGACCAACGAGAACGCCACCGCGGCGGTGCCGGGGCCGATCGCGTCGGCGAGCTGCGGCACCGGCACCTCCCGCACCACGAGGTCGCCGCGGGCCAGGAACGGGTAGGTCACCGACGTGAAGTCGCCGGTGGCGGTGACCACCTCGGCGCCGGCGGGCAGGCTGGCCGCGACCAGGCCGACGAGCTCGGCGGTGGTGGCGCCGATCGCGACGTCCTCGGCCGGGACGCCGACCACGCGCGCGAACGCCGACCGCGACGTGGCCACGGCCTCGTCGTACGCCGCGAGGTCCGGGGCGCCGGACTGCCAGGCGGTGATCGCGGCCGTCATCGCGTCGACGGTGGCGCGCAGCGGCAGGCCGGTGGTGGCGGCGTTGAGGTAGCCACGGGTCGGGGCGAAGGCGGAGCGGAGGGCGTCGAGCGTCACCGTCCGAGAGTCGGGGACGCGGAGTCATCACGCAACGACAGATCGAGTGGCGAAGACATTCACAGCAGTTATGGTTCAGGGATGGACGACGAGCTGCGGGGACTGGACGTCGGCGCGCTGCGGCTGCTGCAGGCGATCGCCGAGCACGGCACGCTGACCGCCGCCGCGGAGTCCCTCGGCGCCAGCCAGCCCGCGGTGTCGCAGCACGTGCGGCGCCTGGAACGACGGCTCGGCACCGCGCTGCTCGACCGGTCCGCCCGCCGGGTGCGGCTGACCGAGGCGGGCCAGGTGCTCGCCCGGCACGGCGTCGCCGTCAACGCGGCGGTCCGGGCGGCGGGGGCGGAGGTGGCGGCGCTCACCGGGCTGCAGGCCGGCGTGGTGCGGCTGGTCGCGTTCCCGTCGTCGTCGGCGACGCTGGTGCCCCGCGCCCTGGCGGCGATGCGCCGCGAGCACCCCGCCCTCACCGTGACGTTCGACGAGGCCGAGCCGCCGCAGTCGCTCGCCCGGCTGCGCGCGGGCAGCTGCGACATCGCGGTGGCGTTCGCCTACCCTGGGGTCGAGCTGGGCCGCGGCGAGGACGACCTCGCCGGTCTCGTCGAGCGCCGGCTGCTCGCCGACCCCACGCTCGTCGCGCTCCCGGCGCATCACCCGCGCGCGCACGACGAGCACCTGGACCTGGCGGACCTGGCCGGGGAGACGTGGATCGCGGGCTGCCCGCGCTGCCGCGGGCACCTGCTCTCCGCCGCTGCCGGGCGTGGCTTCATCCCGGAGATCTCGTACGCGACCGACGACTACGTCGCCGTGCTGTCGCTGGTGGGGGCCGGTCTCGGGGTGGCGCAGCTGCCCGGGCTCGTCGGGCCGATCGCCGCGCGTCACCCGGGTGTGGTGCTGCGCGAGGCCGCGGGGATGTCCGGCCGTGCGGTGCACGCCGTGACCACGCCGGACCTGCTGCGTGTCCCGGCCGTCGCCGCCACGCTCGACGCCCTCACGGCCGCCGCGGCGGCGTGACGCTCAGGCCGCAAGCACGCCCGGCAGCCCGAGCACCGAGACGACGGTGCGGACCACGCCGTTGTCGTTGTTGCCCGGCGCGACGAACCGCGCCGCCGCCCGCACCGACGGGTGGGCGTTCTCCATCGCGTACGACCAGCCGGCCGCCGCGAGCAGCCCCAGGTCGTTGAGGTAGTCGCCGAACGCCATCGTCTGCTCCGGGCGGATGCCGAGCGCGTGCTGCACCGCCTGCAGGGCATGGCCCTTGTCCGCGGTCGGGCTCATCACGTCCACCCAGTGCTCCTGCGACACCACCACGCGCACCGGCCCGTCGAGCCGCGCCAGCGCGCGCCCGGCGCCGCGCTCGGCCGAGCCGAAGTCGTAGACCGCGACCTTGAGCACCTCGTCGTCACGCACCGCCCGGACGTTGTCCGTCACCGACAGCTGCGCGTAGTACGGCCGCACCTGGGCGAGGAACGGCTCGTCGGCCCGCTCGACGTACGCCGAGCGCTTGCCGCACAGCACCGTGCCGACGTCCGCCCCGCCGGCGGCGAGGTCCCGCACCGCGTCGACCACACGCGCCGCCTGCTCCCACGGCACGGTGTCCGACGAGATCTCGCGACCGTGGTGCGACACGTACGCGCCGTTCTCGGCGATGTAGACCAGGTCGTCGCGCCCGAAGTCCCGCCGCAGCGTGGCGTACTGCCGCCCGGAGGCTGGGCACAGCAGGATGCCGCGCTCGTCGAGCGCGTCCAGCAGCCGCCAGAACGACGGGTGGACGCGCTTGGCGTCGTCGAGCAGCGAGCCGTCCAGGTCGACCGCGACCAGCCGGATGTCGGGGGCGGGCGTCACGGCGCCGGGGTCCTGGCGGTCGCGGGTGGCCGGCGTACGGCGGCGTCGAGGAACGCCTTCCACGAGGCGGGCAGCTCGCGCAGGTGCCACGTCACCCAGTCCCTCGCCGTGGCGCTGGTCGAGGCCACCCCGACCCCGACGACGTCGATCCCGGCCGCCTGGCAGGAGAACAGCATCCGGCGCACGTGGTAGTCCTGCGTGACGACGATCGCGCTCGTGACTCTGTACACGTCGTGCGCGCGGACGCAGGTGTCGTGCGTGTCCAGGCCACCGCCGTCCTGCACCACTGCGTCGGCCGGCACGCCCTGGTCCACCAGCCAGGTCGTCATCGCGGCAGGCTCGTCGTGGTAGGGCGTCGAGGCGTCGCCGGAGACGAGGATCTGCTGCACGGTGCCGGCGCGGTAGAGGTCGCGGGCGGCCGTCAGCCGGCGCTCGAGGTAGATCGAGGGCCCGCCGTCGGGGCGCAACCCGGCACCGGGCACGATGACCACGGGCCGCGGCTCCAGGCCGTCGATCGAGCCGCGCAGCCTGGTCTGCCCGATGACCTGCACCACGCCGATCGGGACCACGCCGACCACGACGACGACCGCGACGAGCGTCCACACGACCCGGCGGATCAGGCGACGGCGACGCGCGGAGGGCACGGCGACGAGCCTACGGGCCGGACCTGCGCCGCCCGCGCGGGTCGGCGTGCAGATCCCGTGGACGTCAGGACCGCGAGGTGAGCAGCTCGGCGACCAGCGCCGGCACCGCGACGTCGATCGGGTCGCGGACGATCCGCGTCGCGAGCTCGTCGTACGGCGTCG
>CAZFTZ010000302.1:0-7195 GCA_964521875.1 uncultured Cellulomonas sp.
CTTGGCCTGCTCGATGAGGTCGAGCACCTCGGCCTTGTTCACCAGCACGGACGACGACATCGGCATCGCCCGCGCGCCCACGACCGTCGCCGTCAGCGCCTCCAGCACGCCCTGCACTCCGCCCGTGCGCTCGTCGTCCGCACCGCTCATCGCCCAGCCCCTTCCAGTGCCGCGTACACCGCCTCGGCCACACCCGGCGGCACCAGGTCGTCGATCGCGCCGCCGTGCCGTGCCACGTCCTTGACCAGCGAGGACGCCACGTGCGCCAGCGCGCCGTCGCCCGGGACGAACACCGTCTCCACGCCGGACAGGTGCCGGTTGAGCAGCGCCATGCCCAGCTCGGCGTCCACGTCAGCGCCACCGCGCAGTCCCTTGACCACCGCGCTCGCGCCGGCGCCCTTCAGATAGTCGGCCAGCAGGCCGTCCCAGCTGTCCACCCGCACGCCGGCGACGTCGCCGACCGCCCCCCGCACCAGCGCGACACGCTGCTCCACCGAGAGCAGCGGGCGCTTGGCGGCGTTGTGCGCGACGACCACGACGACCTCGTCGAACATCGAGCGCGCCCGGCGGATGACATCCAGGTGACCGAGCGTGACGGGGTCGTACGACCCGGGGCAGACCGCGAGGCTCACGGGCGCCAACCTACGCCGGGACCAGACACGCCGCCGTCACGCGGCGGGCTCGGCGAGCCTGCGGGTGGTCTCCCCGTAGCGGCGCTCGTCGAACCGCTCCAGCCCGGCGGGCCAGGTGGGTTCGGGGCTGCGGGTGGAGCGTTCGACGACGACGACCGCCCCGTCGTCGAGCCGGCCGACGAGTGCGGCCAGCACCCCGGCCAGCACCGTCTCGTCGACGTCGTACGGCGGGTCCATCAGCACGAGCCGCCACGGCGCCGGCGGCAGGCGCTCCACGAACCGCTCGGCGCGGTCGCCGACCACCGTCACGTGCCGGGCGAGGCCGAGCGCCGCCGCGTTGCGCCTGCAGACCTCCGCGGCGGGCTTCGACGCCTCGACGAGCGTCACCGCCGCCGCGCCACGGCTGGCCGCCTCCAACCCGAGCGCCCCGGACCCGGCGTAGAGGTCCAGCACGTGGGCACCCGCGACGACGTCGAGGTGCTCCAGCCGGCTGAACAGCGCCTCACGCACCCGTTCGCTCGTCGGGCGCGTGCCGCGCGCCGGAACCTGGAGCGTGCGCCCGCCCGCGGACCCGGCGACGATGCGGGTCACCGCTTCGCCCCCTGCTCACCGCCGGCCGCCTCGAAGAGCCGGTCCATCAGGGTGCCGGTCGCGATCGACGAGGCGACGGCGACCGCGACCGCCGACCCCGCCACCTGCACCAGCAGCAGCGTCGGCGTCACGGCGCGCAGCACCACGGCGATCCAGGTGGGGATCAGGGCGAGCACGACGAGGTCCGGGCCGCGCGCGATCACCGACGCGACACCGGTCGGCAGGGCGCCGAGCGGGGTGGCGACCAGCGGCTTGGACCAGTTGGGCCCCGGCCGGTACGCGGCACGCACGGCCGCGGCCGCCCACACCGGGGTGCCGACGACCCCGAGAGCCAGCCAGTCGCCGGTCGACCCGGCCCACCGGCCGAGCGCGCCGAACGCCAGCAGCGACCACGCCAGCATCGCGACGCCCGGCACCACCATCCGCAGCCTCCGCACCGTCTTGGCGGGCAGCGGCAGCAGCCGGTCGAGGATCGGGTTCATCTCGCCCTGGCAGGCACCCTCCGCGACAGCGCTCGCCGCGACCCCGCCACCGACGAGCAGCGCCACGAGCACACCGCCGACGCCCTCGAGCTGAGGCACCACCGTCGCCAGCCACGGCAGCAGCGCCGCGACGACGAGCTGCACCAGGTGTCGCGGCGAGCGGCGCAGCTGCGCCAGGTCGGCGCCGACGAGGGCGGTCGCCGGCCCGCGGACCAGCCGCATCCGCGACACCCAGCGGCGCGTCGGCGCAGTGGACCCGGCGGTCAGCGCCCGGCCCAGCTCGCGGGAGTCCAGCGACATCACCGCGCCGACGGCCTGCGTGGCGACCGAGCCGCTCTCGCGCAGGCTGCGCGCCGGGATCCGGTCCAGCCTCCGGTCCACCAGCCACGCCAGCGCCGCCACCACCACCGCGCCGCCGACGAGGGCCGGCCAGGGCAGCACCGGCAACGCGCCCAGGTGCGTGCCGCCGAACGCCAGCGCCACGGCCAGCACGGCTGAGACCGCCAGGACGAGGTCGCCGACGAGCGCCACGCGGCGACGCGGCACCCCGGCCGACTGCAGCACCGTGGCGAGCAGCACCAGAAGGGCCGAGACGAGCAGGCCTGCCGCGGCCGCCCGGACCACGCGGGCGGGGGCGTCGCCGAGCAGCCCGGCGTCCAGCAGCGCGACGAGCGCGGCGCCGACGATCGCGCCGAGCACCGGCAACCGCCGGGCGGCCGGACGAAGCAGCCCGCGCCGGTCCACCGGCAGACCAAGCCACCACGCCGACTCGGCGCCGCCGGCACCCACCGGGCCGAGGCGTCCGGCGAGTGACACCAGCACGCCGCCGGCCGCGAGCAGCGCCAGCACGACGAGCGCCGGCAGGCTCAGGCTCGTCGGCGGCGGGACGTCGGGGGCGGGGGGCAACGACGAGCGCACCTGCTGCGCCACGCCGAACGCCACCGCCGCGCCGATCGCCACCGAGATCACCGCGTAGTACACGTCGCCCAGCAGCGAGCCCAGGCTCGCACCGGCGCGGGCCCGTCCGGCGGCCGCGGTGAACCGGCGGATCGACCGCGCCGCCGGGACGGCGCCGACCTCTCCCGGCACCACCACCGGGGCGCTCACCGCGCCACCGTCCACGCCGCCTCGGGTGCACGTCCATACGTGAGGTGGGCGTGCCGATGCGCCACGGGCGCGGACGTGCGCCGCTCGCGAACCGGTGAGCGTCTCACGTCGGGATCCGGGAGATGCGATCGGCCGCCGCCGCGGGCGACAGCAGCTCGTTGGTCTCGTCGTCCAGGTGCAGCGCGCGGTCAGCCACCGCGCGGACCAGCTCCGGGTCGTGGCTCGCCATGAGCACCGCGCCGCCGGCGGCCTTCTCGTCGAGCAGCCGCTGCGTCAGCGCCGCGAGCATGCGCCGGTCGAGTCGCTGCTCGGGCTCGTCGAGCACCAGCAGCGAGCGCGGGCGGGCGAAGCCCGCGGCGAGCAGCAGCCGCCGGCGCTGGCCCGACGAGAGAGACACCGGCAGCGCCTTCGCGTGGGCCGCCAGCCCGAACTCGTCGAGCAGCTCGTCCACCCGGTCCCACGCGTCCGTCACGCCGTGCCCGCGCGCCACGAGGTACAGGTGCTCGGCCACCGACAGCGACGGGAAGTACGCGTCGTCGTCCAGCACGGACGAGACTGCGGCGCGGAACTCGGCGGACCGCTCGTCCACCGGCTGCCCCAGCACGGTGAGCGTGCCGCCGCCAGGCTCGAGCAGGCCGATGACTGCGCGCAGCACCGTGGACTTGCCGGAGCCGTTGGCACCGACGAGCGCGAGCGCCTTGCCGGGCTGGAGGGTGAACGTCGCCGGTGCGCACACCGGCGCCCCGCCGTAGCCGACGAGCAGGTCCTGGGCGCGGACGACGGGCTGAGGCACGGCGCCAGGGTAGACCGGGCGCGCAGTCCCCCGGCCGTCCGGCGACCGGCACGGACCGGCCCGCCGCGCGGCCGCCGCTCACACCCGCTCGATGAACTCCTCGCTCGCGCCGGTCAGCCGCTCCTCGATCGCGTCGGTCAGCGCGGGCCAGCCCGCCAGCTCCGGGTCCTGGGCGACGAGCGCCGTCGCTTCGCCACGCGCCTGCTCGATGAGGTCCGCGTCCCGGGCGACGCGCAGCAGCCGCAGCGACGACGCGACCCCCGACTGCGCCGCGCCGAGCACGTCGCCCTCGCGGCGCAGCTCCAGGTCGGCCGCAGCCAGCGCGAAGCCGTCGGTGGTCGCCGTCAGCGTCTCCAGCCGCGTCCAGGCAGGCGTGCCTTCCACGGCGTGCGACAGCAGCAGGCACACCCCGGGCGCGGAGCCGCGCCCGACGCGCCCGCGCAGCTGGTGGAGCTGGGACAGCCCGAACCGGTCGGCGTCGAGCACCACCATCGCCGTCGCGGCCGGCACGTCGACCCCGACCTCGATGACGGTGGTGGTCACCAGCACCGGCGTCTCGCCGGACGCGAACGCCGCCAGCGCCCGGTCCTTGTCCTCCGGGGGCATCCGCCCGTGCAGCACGCCGAGGGGCACGCCGGCCAGCTCCGGCCGGCCCCGCAGCTCCTCGGCCACCTCCAGCACGGCGCGCAGCGGCCGGCGCGCTGCGCCCTCGTCCGCCTCGACGATGTCGGCGTCGTCGTCCCCGCCGTCGGCGCCGCGGTCGTCGTCGGCCGAGATGCGCGGGCACACGACGAACGCGCGCCCGCCTCCGTCCACCTGCTCGCGCACCAGCTCCCAGGTGCGGGCGACGTACCGCGGCCGGCCCGCGTCGGCCATGAACGTCCGCACTCCGGACCTCCCCGCCGGGATCTCGCGCAGCACGGACGTCTCCAGGTCCCCGAACACCGTCATCGCCACCGTGCGCGGGATCGGCGTCGCCGTCATCACCAGCAGGTGCGGGTGCACCTCGCCGCGGGTGCGCAGCACGTCCCGCTGCTCGACACCGAACCGGTGCTGCTCGTCGACCACCACCAGCCCGAGGTCCGCGAACTGCACGTCCGGGTTGAGCAGCGCATGCGTGCCGACGACGATGCCGGCCGCCCCGCCGGCGGCGTCCGCGAGCGCCTCCCGCCGCGCCGCCGCGGGCAGCGAGCCGGTGAGCAGCGCGACCCGGGTGGCGTTCTCCGCCCCGCCGAGGAAGCCGCCCTCCGCCAGCGGCCCGAGCAGCGTGCGCAGCGTGCGCGCGTGCTGCGCCGCCAGCACCTCGGTCGGCGCCAGCAGCGCCGCCTGCCCGCCGGAGTCGACCACCTGGAGCATCGCCCGCAGCGCCACCACCGTCTTGCCGGAGCCGACCTCGCCCTGCAGCAGCCGCTGCATCGGGTGCGGTGCCGCCAGCTCGCGGGCGACCTGCTCCCCCACTCGCCGCTGGCCGTCGGTCAGCGTGAACGGCAGCCGCTCGTCGAACGCGTCGAGCAGGCCGCCGGCCCGGCCGGGACGCCGCACTGCCGCCTGCCCGGCGGCCCGCGCACGCCGCCGCGCGAGCTCGGCCTGCAGCACGAAGGCCTCCTCGAACTTCAGCCGGTGCCGGCCGCGCTGCCAGTCACGGTCCTCGTGCGGCTCGTGGACCAGCCGGAACGCCTCGAGCAGCGACGGCAGGTGGTAGGTCGCCCGCAGCGCCGGCGGCAGCGGGTCCGGGACGATCTCCTCGACCAGGTCCGCGAGCGCGCTGCGCACCGCCCGGCCGACCCGCCACGACTCGACGGACTTCGACGCCGGGTAGATCGGGATGGGCCAGCCGGCGCGCTCGATCTTCGCCTCGTCGTCCTCCTCGTCGAACAGCACGAAGGCCGGGTGCGTCAGCTGCTGCTTGCCGTTGAACCGGCTGACCTCGCCGGTGAACAGCCCGCGCCGTCCGGGCAGCAGCGACGCCTCGTAGCGGCGCAGCGACCCCCGGTGCTTGCCGAAGAACGTCAGCCGCAGCAGCGCGGTGCCGTCGGTGACGTGGGCCTCCATGATGGCGCCACCGGACTTGGTGGGCCGGATCTGCGCCTCGAGCACCTCCGCCACCACGGTGACGTGCTCGCCGTCCTGCAGCGAGGCGAGGTCGGTGAGCTGGCCCGGCGGGGCGTAG
Organism: uncultured Cellulomonas sp.; assembly: GCA_964521875.1. Lineage (GTDB taxonomy): Bacteria > Actinomycetota > Actinomycetes > Actinomycetales > Cellulomonadaceae > Cellulomonas. The sequence goes on from CAZFTZ010000302.1 coordinate 5,776, forward strand.
CGGCGCGGGTAGTGGCGCAGCAGGTCGCCGACGGTGCGCAGGCCCAGCCCCGACAGCCGCTTGGCTTGGGTCTCGCCGAACTGCCTCGCCAGCGGCCGGTCCAGCGGGGCCGACGACGGGAACGCGGAGATCGCCACGTCAGTCCACCCCGATCCGCCACCGGGGCCCTGCCGCCACCGGCCCGACGAGCACGACGTCCAGGTCCGGGTGGGCGTCCTCGAGCCACCGGCGCAGTGCCACCGCGTCGTCGTACGCCGTCCCCGGCCCGTGCTGCACCGTGAGCGCCTGGACACCGCCCGCCGACTCCTCGACCAGGGCCTCCGCGGTCGGCGCCAGGTCGCCCCACACCTCGACGTCGGCCGCGCGCAGCCGGGCCACCGCCGCCTGCGCCTCGTCGGCCCGCGACGCGGCGTCCCCCCGTGAGCCGAGCACCGCGAGCGCCGCGACCGCGGTCGCCAGCACGTCCGGCGCGCCGACGAGCTCGACACGCACTCCGGGCACCTCGCCCGCGACGGCGCCGGCGGGCTTCGCGAGCTCGTCGTCCCCGGCGAGCACGACGACCTGCGACGCGCCGGTGTCGGCCACGGCCCGTGCCAGGTGGGCCGCGGTGACCGGCGCCTCCGGGCAGCGCACGACGACCACGGCGCCACCGGTCGCGAGGAACCGGGCGGTGCCGGGCTCGCCGGTCGCGATCACCAGGCCGAGGTCGTCGCCGGTCGCGACCTGCTGCGCCGCGCCCTCGACCAGCCGCACCACCACCTGGCTGCGTGCGCCGAGCCGCGCCGCCTCGACAGCCGCCGCCGGGTCGTCGGTGTGGACGTGCACGTGCCACAGCTCGTCGCCGCCGACCACGGCGACCGAGTCCCCGACCTCCGAGAGCCGTTCCCGCAGCAGGGCCCCTGATCCCGGCTCGTCGGGCCGCACCAGGAGCATCACCTCGTACGCGCCGCCGGCTTCCGCGGCCCGCCAGGCGGCGAGCTCGTCAGCCCCGACGCCGTGCTCCGGCAGCCAGTCCAGCTCGGTGCCATCGGTGCCGGCGAGCGTCCGGTCCAGCGCCTCGAGGACGACGAGCAGCGCGCACGCGCCCGCGTCGACGACGTGCGCACCCCGCAGCACCGGGTGCTCGGCGCTGACGCGCGTCAGCTCGTGGGTCGCCTCGTCGAGCGCCGGGCGCAGCAGACCGGATGCCGGCGCGCCTGCGGCCGCCGCGTGGCGTGCCCGCACGCCGACCCGCCGCCCCCCCGTCAGCCCCGTCCCCTCCTGCGGACGGGCAACTGCACCCGACGCCGCCGCGGCGGCCGCCCCGAGGGCCGCGGCGAGGTGGTCCGGCCCCGCGGGCTCGTCGGGCAGCGCGGACGCGAACCCGGCCAACCACTGGCTGACGATCACCCCGGAACTGCCGCGCGCCGCGGTGAGCGCC
>CAZFTZ010000303.1:0-3686 GCA_964521875.1 uncultured Cellulomonas sp.
GCGGCTGTCGCAGCTGCTGGGCCGGGCGCGGGCACGGATCGCCGGCACGCACGCGCCGGGATGGGCGCAGGTGACGCGCTTCGTCGTCGTGCTGCTGCCGGCCGCGCTGTACCGGCTGCGGTGGTGGACGTTCGGGGTCGCGGTCGCGTTCGTCGTGCTCGGCGTCGCCACCGGATGGCACGTGGCGACCGACCCCGGCGCGCTGGACGCGATGGGCACGCCCGCCGACCGCCAGCAGTACGTCGACCAGGCGTTCAGCGCGTACTACGACCCGTCGGCCGGGTTCGCGGCGATGGTGTGGAGCAACAACTTCTGGCTGACGTGGCTGTGCATCGGCGGCGGCATCACCGCGGTGGTGCCGGTGTTCTTCCTCGGCTACAACGCGATCTCGGTGGGTGCGGCCGGCGGGCTGATGGCGGCCTACGGCCACCTCGGCACGTTCCTGCAGCTGATCCTGCCGCACGGTCTCATGGAGCTGACCAGCGTCTTCGTCGCGGGTGCCGCGGGCCTGAAGCTGTTCTGGGCCTGGATCGACCCGGGACCGCGTCCGCGCTCGCGCGCGCTGGCCGACGAGGGCCGGTCGCTGGTCACGGTGGCGATCGGGCTCGTCGTGACGCTGGCGGCCTCCGGCCTGGTCGAGGCCTTCGTCACGGGCTCGGCGATGCCGTGGGGCGTGAAGATCGCCATCGGCGTGCTGGTGCTGACGGCGTTCTGGGCCTACACGCTCGTGCTGGGTCGCCGGGCCGTCCGCTCCGGCGAGACGGGTGACCTGGACGCCGACCTCGCCGGCTACCAGGTCGCCACCGCCGGCTGACGACGCGCGCCGGCGGCGCTACAGCCGTCCGGCAGCCTTGAGCGCGAGGTAGGTGTCCGCCAGGCGGGGCGCGAGGTCGTCGGGCAGCGCCTCGACGACGTCCAGCCCACGGCGCCGCAGCCGCTGCGCCACCGCCGCGCGCTCCAGCCCGGTGCGCTCGGCGGCAGCGGCGTCGAACACGTCGGCGCTGGTCGTTCGTGTCGCGCGCAGCTCTTCCTCCTGCGGGTCGAGCACGGAGGCGACGACGACCGCGTGCCGGTGCGCCATCTGCGCGGCGACGTCGAGCAGCCCCTGCTCCACCGCAGCGGGGTCGAGCGCGGTGAGCAGCACGACGAGCGCGCGCTGCGTCAGCCGCTCGCGCACCTGCGCGGCGATGCCGGGCCAGTCGGCCTCGACGAGCGCGGGCTGGATCGATGCGAGCGCGTCGGCGAAGGCGGGCAGCACGCGTCGCCCGGTCGAGCCCGCGACGCGGGCGCGCACCCGCCGGTCGTAGGCGAGCAGCTCGACGCGGTCGCCGGCGTGCGTCGCCAGCGTCGCCAGCAGCAACGCCGCCTCGATCGACGCCTCGATCCGCGGCGCACCGTCGACGCGCACGGCCGACGTCCTGGAGGTGTCGACGACGACGAGCACCCGCCGGTCGCGCTCCGGCCGCCAGGTGCGCACCACGACGTCCGCCCGACGAGCGGTGGCGCGCCAGTCGATCGACCGCACGTCGTCGCCGATGACGTACTCGCGCAGCGAGTCGAACTCGGTGCCCGCACCGCGCACCTGCACGGCGGCGCGACCGTCGAGCTCGCGCAGCCGCGCCAGCCGGCTCGGCAGGTGCCGCCTCGAGGCGAACTCGGGCAGCACGCGCAGCCGTCCGGCGACCGGGATCGTCGCCTGCCGGCCGGCCAGGCCGAGCGGTCCGACGGTGCGGATCGTCACGCCGCCCGCCGGCAGGTCACCGCGCCGTGCCGGCAGCAGGTCGGTGGTGACGCGACGCGCCTCGCCCGGCGGCAGGTCGACCCGGTGCCGGGGACCGGTCCGTGCCAGCGACGCGGGCGTCTCGGTGCCGAAAGGCGCACTCGCGTCGACCTCTTCCGTGCGCCCTCCGGCCCGGCCGGACGGACCGATCCGCGACCGATGGCGCGCTCTCGGGGGCGTGGGGGCCAGCGCGGAGGGGGGCCAGGCGTCCCGGACCAGGGCGTGCAGGGGGCGGGGGTCCCGGTTCTCCAGCGTCAGCACCGAGCGCGCCGGCTGGGTGAGGCGCACCGAGGCGGGCACGTCGCGCGACACCGCGACCCGTCGTGGCGAGGCCGCCAGCGCGACGTCCAGGGCGCACAGCACGACGACCACCCCGGCCCAGGCCAGCACGGTCCCGGGCACCGGCACCAGCAGCACTGCGACGGCGCCGAGTGCCGCCAGCGCCGCGGCACGCCACGTCAGCGCCACGTGCACCGCCGCCGCTCGTGCGCGGGCTCGCCACCGGCCCGCCGGACGAGCGCTGTCGCGACCCGGGCGCGGGACCGGCGCCGTCGCCACGGGTGCGCGGGCGCGCCACCGGCCTGCCGGACGGGAGTCATCGTGGCCTCAGCGGGGGACCGGCACCGACGCGAGCACGGTGTCCAGCACCGTCTCGGCGGTGACACCCTCGAGCTCGGCCTCCGGCCGCAGCTGGACGCGGTGGCGCAGCGTCGGGTGGGCGAGCGCCTTGACGTCGTCGGGCGTGACGTAGCCACGACCGGACAGCCACGCCCACGCCCGCGCGGTCGCCAGCAGCGCGGTGGCGCCGCGCGGCGAGACGCCCAGCGACAGCGAAGGGCTCTCCCGGGTCGCCCGCACCAGGTCGACGACGTACCCGGCGACCTCGCGCGCCACCGTCACCTGCACCGCCTGCGCCCGCGCCGCCGCCAGCACCGCGGCGTCGGCCACCGGCCGGATGCCGGCCGCCCGCAGGTCCCGCGGGTCGAACCCCCGGGCGTGCCGCTCCAGCACCTCGATCTCGTCGTCCCGCGGCGGCAGCGGCAGCAGCAGCTTGAGCAGGAACCGGTCGAGCTGCGCCTCCGGGAGCGGGTACGTGCCCTCGTACTCCACCGGGTTCTGCGTCGCGACGACGACGAACGGCTCCGGCAGCGGGCGCGGCACCCCGTCGACCGACACCTGCCGCTCCTCCATCGCCTCCAGCAACGAGGCCTGCGTCTTCGGCGGCGTGCGGTTGATCTCGTCGGCCAGCAGCAGGTTGGTGAAGACCGGGCCGGCCCGGAAGCTGAACTCGGCGGTGCGGGCGTCGTAGACGAGCGAGCCGGTGACGTCGCCGGGCATGAGGTCCGGGGTGAACTGCACCCGCTTGGTGTCCAGCGACAGCGCGGCCGACAGCGAGCGGACCAGCAGCGTCTTGGCGACGCCGGGCACGCCTTCGAGCAGCACGTGGCCGCGGCACAGCAGGGCGATCACCAGGCCGGTCACCGCAGCGTCCTGCCCGACGACCGCCTTGGCCACCTCGGCACGAACGGCGCCTAGCGCGGCGCGCAGGCTCGCGCCCGGGTCGGCGGGCGGGGGACCCGCGACCGAGGAAGCGGGCGCGACCGGCTCAGGGCTGGACGGTGCCCCGGCGGCCGGCGCCGGAGCAGCCGGCGGGACCGTCGGCGGCACCGGCGGCACCAGCCCGCCGCTGCCAGGAAGGTCGGTGCTCACGGTTGGTGTACCTCGCTCTCCAGGGTGTCCAGGTCGCGGGCCAGGGCGGCCAGCGACCGGACCAGCAGCGTCTTGGCCACCCCCGGCACGCCCTCCAGCAACACGTGGCCGCGGCACAGCAGCGCGATCACCAGGCCGCTGACGACGCCCTCCTGCCCGACGACGGCCTTGGCGAGCTCGGCCCGCAGCGCCAGCA
>CAZFTZ010000304.1:0-3416 GCA_964521875.1 uncultured Cellulomonas sp.
TTCGTCGTCGTGCCCTCGCCTCGCGGGCGGGACGCGCTGCACTCCAAGGTCGTCTCCAACATCCAGGAGATCCGGGCCCGCGGGGCGCGGACACTGGTGATCGCCGAGGACGGCGACGAGGCCGTGCTGCCCTACGCCGACGAGGTGTTCTCGGTACCGGAGACCCCGACGCTGCTCGCCCCACTGGTGTCCGTGGTGCCGCTGCAGATCTTCGCGTGCGAGCTGGCGGCAGCGAAGGGCCTGGACGTCGACCAGCCGCGCAACCTCGCGAAGTCCGTCACGGTCGAGTAGTGGACCTGCGCTCGGCTCAGACGGAGGTCGAGGCGATCAGCCGCGTCTACGCGAGCCGGTTCGGCATCGAGCGCACCGACGACTGGCTGTTCCTCAAGCTGACCGAGGAGGTCGGTGAGCTGACGCAGGCGTACCTGGCGCGGGGTGGGCGCGCGCGCTCGTCCGCCACCGACGAGGCGTTCCGGGACGAGCTGGCGGACGTGCTGGCGCACCTGCTGCTGGTCGCCGAGCGGTTCGGCGTCGACCTGGACGAGGCGCTCGAGGCGAAGTGGTTCCGGTGGCGGCACCTGCTCGACGAGGAGCGCGCGTGATCGTCGGGGTGGGTGTGGACGTGGTCGACGTGGCGCGCTTCGTCGCGACGCTGGAGCGCACGCCGGCATTGCGCGACCGGCTGTTCACCGGGCTGGAGCGTGACCTGCCGCCGGCGTCGCTCGCGGCGCGGTTCGCCGTCAAGGAGGCGCTGGCAAAGGCGCTCGCGACGCCGGGCGGCCTCAGGTGGCACGACGCGTGGGTGCCGGCCTCCGGCGGGCGGCCGCCGGACCTGCACGTCGCCGGCACGGTCAAGGCGCGGGCCGACGAGCTGGGCGTCGCGAGGTTCCACCTGTCGATCTCCCACGACGCCGGCATCGCCGCCGCCGTGGTGATCGCGGAGGCCTGAACGTGAGGCTCGCGCGGGGCGCCCGCTCCGGCACGGCCCGGGCGGAGGTCTGCCGTGGACGGAAGGCGGCGCGGCACGTCACCGCTGCGGTGGGCGATCCTCGTCGTGCTCGTGGTGCTCGTCGTCGGGTTCAAGGCGCTGCTGCGGCACCTGTGAGCCGTGGCGTCAAGCGACGACGACGGCACCCTCCCGTCCGAGGTGGCCCCGCAGCATCGCCTCCGAGCAGTACCCGAGGACGAGCGTGCCGTCGGCGGCGGCGGCGATGACCCCGCCGTCACCGGCGGGCACGACGAGGTCGTCGTGCAGCACGTCGCGGACGGCGTCGGCCAGCGGGACGCCGGTCCAGCGCACCCGCGCCGCGACGTCGTGGGCGAGCGCCGCGCGCAGGAAGAACTCGCCGATGCCCGTGCCGGACACGGCGACGCGCTCGTCGGCCCACGTCCCGGCGCCCACCACCGGGGTGTCGCCGACCCGGCCGACCCACTGGCCGGTGACGCCGCCGGTGGACGTGGCGGCCGCGAGACGGCCGGAGGCGTCCCGCGCCACCGCGCCGACCGTGCCGTGACCGACGACCGGGGTGGGGGTGCCGCCGGGCGCCGTCGTGGCGTGGCCGAGTGCCGGGGCGGTCGTCTCGGCGACGTGCGAGCGCAGCGCGGCGCGCCGCGTCTCGGTGACGAAGTACGTCGGGTCGACCACGTCCAGCCCGACCTCCGACAGCCACTGCGCCCCGGGGTCGGCGAGCAGCACGTGCGGGGTGCGCTCCATGACGGCACGAGCTGCGAGCACCGGGTTGCGTGCGTACCGGCTGGCCGCGACGGCTCCGGCGCGGCCAGTGGCGCCATCGCAGAGGCAGGCGTCGAGCTCGGCGGTGCCCGCCGTGGTTAGGGCGGCACCGTGGCCGGCGTTGAACTCCTCGTCGTCCTCGAGCACGACGACGGCCGCGCACACCGCGTCGAGCGCCGGTCCGCCGGCGGCGAGGACGGCCTCGCCCGCGGCCAGTGCCCGCCGCAGCCCGTCCGCCTGCGCCACGGAGCGCTCCGGGGAGTCCCGCAACGGGCCGGCGCCGCCGTGCACGGCAAGCGCGTACGGGGCGAACGGGGGCACGGTGGTCAGCTGGATCCGCGGCACGGTCCCCGATTCTGCCGCGCGACATCGCCTCGCCCCGGTGGCCTCGCAGTCGGAACGCGGTCTGTGGGGAACTTCCGTCACGCCCGGCGCAACGGAAGTTCCCCACAGACGTCGGACCACCGGAGACGTGGCCTACGTCGGCGACCGGCGGGGCCGGGTGGGCCGGGTGGGCCTCGCGGCGACGGGCTCGACGAGGCCCACTCGGGGTCAGCCGAGGGTTGCCGTCACGTGGACGGTCGATCCCTCGGGCGCGACGGGCACGGGCGCACCGGGCGGCAGCTCCGCGCCGTCGACGACGAGCGAGGCGACCCCGTGCTGCACGTGCGACGGGTTGCGCACCTCGACGAGATAGGTGGCTCCGCGCCACGCGCGCTGCACCGAGAAGCCGTCCCAGTCGTGGGGGATCGACGGGTCGACCGTCAGCCCGTCGAGCCCCGGCCGGATCCCGAGGACGTACTTGGTCACCGCGGTGTACATCCAGCCGGCGGTGCCGGTCAGCCACGGGTTCTGCGCCAGCCCGTAGCGGGGGTGGTCCTTGCCGTAGACGAACTGGCAGTAGACGTACGGCTCCGCCTGCCGCACCTCGATCAGGTCGTTCTGGTGGTACGGGCAGATCGCGTCGTAGAACGCCATCGCCCGGTCGCCCCGGCCGAGCAGCGCCTCGGCGATGATCGGCCAGGCGTTGGGGTGGCTGAAGATCGCCCCGTTCTCCTTGATGCCCGGGTAGACGCGCGTCAGGAACCCGACGGTGTCGTCGACGTGCGTGAACGAGGGCCAGTTGAGGTGGTTGCCGTACGGCGACGCCAGGAGCTCGTGGACCGCGTCCATGGAGGCGACGCCGCGCTCGCGGGTGGTGAGGCCGCCGATCACCGGCCACGCCTGGTGCTCGAGGAAGATCTTGCCCTCGGCGTTCGCGGCCGAGCCGATCGTCACGCCGTCGCGCGTGATGCCGCGCCGCCACCAGCGGCCGTCCCAGAGCTGCTCGTCGGCCACCGCCGCGAGGCGCTCGAGCTCTGCCTCCCACCGGGCGCGGTCCTCCGGGCGTGCCACCTCGAGGAACGCCCGGATCGCCCACGCGTGCAGGAACGTGACGAGCGCCGTCTCGCCGCCGCCGAGGTTGATGCCGTCGTTCCAGTCCGCCCGCAGGCCGAGGGCGACGCCGTTCGCGCCGACCTGGGCGGCGGTGAACTCCAGCGCCCGGCGCAGGTGCTCGTACACGGTGCCCGACGAGCCCTCGGCGAACGTGATCTCGCGGTCGAGGAATGTACGGTCGCCCGTCTCCTTGACGTACTCGACCACCGTCGGCACCAGCCACAGGTGGTCGTCGGAGCAGGTGTCC
>CAZFTZ010000305.1:0-39117 GCA_964521875.1 uncultured Cellulomonas sp.
GCAAGCCCGTCTTCGCCCCAGCGATACGCGCGCGAGCGCGACTGATCGTGCGTGAAATGGCTCCACGCGTCACCGTTGGCGCTGTAGTCCTCGCGTACCGTGCCCCACTGGCGTTCGCTCAAATAGGGGCCCCACTTCTTCCAGGGCACCGAGCCACGCCGTGCTTCCGCGAGGCGCGTGTGCTCGCGGGTCATCGCTGCTGGTGAGTGATCGGCCATCGTCGATAGGCCGCCGTGATCTAGGGCTCGCAAGCCAGTGTACGCAACGCGATGATCGATCTCATGCGCGAGCCTGATCTCATGCACGCACCGCCAACGGCCAGGGCGGCGTTCGGGTTGGTGTACGCGCAATTGCGCAGAATCAAATCGGCTCGATAAGCAACGATACGATGCCATTGTGCTTTACGCGCTCGCGCGCAGCGTTGATCAGGCTTCCGGTCGCTTAGCGCGAGCACGCAATCGTAGAATGCTCATTGCCCGCCACCGCATCGGAATCGACACTGCCACGGTCGATTCGAGGGAGATCGAATCGATGCAAGCTCTCGCCGTCGTGCCGGAAGATCGCAAGGTCGAGCTGCTCGACGTGGCCCGGCCGGGTCGTCCGGGGCCGACCGAGGTGCTGTTGAGAGTGCGCGAAGTGGGGCTGTGCGGCACGGACAGGGAGATCGCCGCATTCGAATACGGCGCGCCACCGACAGGCTCGCGCTATCTCGTTCTCGGACATGAATCTCTTGCGGAAGTCGTCGAGGTGGGTTCCGCGGTGCGCACGCTGAAGGCGGGTGATCTCGTCGTCGCGCTGGTGCGTCGTCCTTGTACGCACGCCGACTGTCTGCCTTGCCGCGCGGATCGCTCCGACTTCTGCCATACCGGGGATTACACCGAGCGCGGAATCAAAGAAGCCCATGGCTTCCTCACTGAATACGCTATCGATGACGAGCGCTTTCTGGTGGAAGTCCCGCGGCAGCTGGCCGATGTGGCCGTGCTGATCGAACCTTTGACGATTATCGCGAAGGCGATCGGGCAGGCACACGCCATCTTCGACAGACTGCCGTACGACGGAAGGCCGCGACGCGGGCTCATTCTCGGCGCAGGGCCCGTGGGACTGCTCGGCGCGATGGCCTCCGTCGCCGACGGACTGGACACCGTCGTCTATTCGAAAGGTCCGGAAGACGGCGCGCGCGCCGAGCTCGTGCGGTCTTTCGGTGCGTCCTTCGTATCCGCGGACACGCAAGCGCTCGACTCACTGGCCGCTCGCACGGGGGAATTCAAACTGATACTGGAAGCTGTGGGTGTCGCGTGGGTGATGCTGGCGGCGCCCCGCGCTCTCCAGGCAAACGGAGTCGCGATCCTCACCGGAGTCCCGGCCGAGGGCGTGACGGTCGAGATGGATGGCGGGCGCGTGCTGCGCGACCTCGTCCTCAGGAATCAGGTGGTGTTCGGAACCGTCAATGCCGCTCGCCAGGACTATGTCGCCGCGATCGAGCAGCTCGAACGCTTCATGACCTTGTTCCCGCAGAGTGTGCGGCGGCTGATTACCCGGCGCGCGCCGCTTACCGAGGCGGTTGCAATGCTGCAGCAGGCTGACGGAATCAAGAACGTCGTGCAGATCGATCAATCGCTAGCGGCCTGACCCGACGTATGGGCGCTCGCATCGAAGACGATTGCTTGATCGGACATCGCGAGAGCGTCGCGCTCGTGGGCCGCAAGGTCACTCAGCGCATCGACACCGAGCCCGTCAGAGTGGCTGCATGAGGGAGTGAGCAATGGCAAAGACGATGAAAGCGGCGATCGTGCGCGCGCTCGGTCAGCCTCTCGAGATCGACGAAGTGCCCGTGCCAACACCCGGACCGGGTGAAGTCCTGGTCAAACTCATGGCCACCGGCGTGTGCCATACGGATCTGCACGCGGCGGCGGGCGACTGGCCGGTGAAGCCGAAGCCGCCCTTCATACCGGGGCACGAGGGAACAGGCACGGTGGCGGCTCTCGGACCAGGCGTGAAGACACTTCGAGAAGGTGATCGTGTCGGAGTCGCGTGGCTCCATGACGCGTGCGGCATCTGTGAATATTGCACGACCGGTTGGGAGACGTTGTGTGAGTCCCAACACAACAGCGGCTACAGTGTGAATGGCAGTTTCGCCGAGTACACCATCGGCGCTGCGAATTACGTCGGACGATTGCCCAAGCGGTTGGACTTCGCGGAGGCCGCGCCGATTCTGTGCGCCGGTGTGACGACGTACAAGGGAATCAAAGAAGCCGAGGTGCGACCGGGAGAATGGTTGGCGATTTCCGGAATCGGCGGCCTGGGCCACCTCGCCGTGCAATACGCGAAGGCCATGGGGCTGAACGTCATCGCACTGGATGTCGCGGATGAGAAGCTGGCGCTCGCGAAAACACTGGGCGCAGAGATCGCGATCGATGCGCGGCAGCCCGATGCGGCGGCTCGGGTCGTGAAGGAGACCCGTGGCGGCGCGCACGGCGTGCTAGTCACCGCCGTTTCGCGCGACGCTTTCAATCAGGCGCTCAACCTCGTCCGCCGCAAGGGAACGATCAGCCTGGTGGGCCTGCCTCCCGGGGACTTCGCGACGCCCATATTCGATGTCGTGCTGAAGCGCATCACCATTCGCGGGTCGATCGTCGGCACGCGTCACGATCTGGCCGAGTCACTCGCGTTCGCCGAGGAGGGGAAGGTTCACTCACACATCCATCGGAGGTCGCTCGACGATATCAACCGAGTGTTCGCCGATCTCGACGCCGGAACCGTGGACGGCCGCATCGTGATCGATCTGGCGTCGTAACGACGCGCGGCAGGGAGGATGCGGTGGCAACGATAGAACGGCGTGCTGCAGGTCTGGATCGGCTCGACGCTGAGGCGTCGTCGTGGTGCGCGACGGGCGCGAGCCGAATCGATTTCGATGCGCGTCCACTCGGTTTCTCATGAGTAGTCATCGATTGCATCTGCTGAGGCTGGTGCTCGCTGGCGTGCTCACCGCGATGCTGCACGTCGCGCCGCTGCAGGCCGCGCGCGCAGAGCTTCCGCCGCTCGTCGATCCGCCAAGCCGCGAGCGCCATCCAGGCAAGCTCGTGTGGGCAGATCTCGTCACGCCTGACGTGGCGGCGGCCAAGACATTCTATGGCGGGCTCTTCGGATGGACCTTCCGCAATTTGCCGTCGGGACCGAAGGACTACACGTTGGCTCTGCTGCAAGGTGAGCCGGTCGCCGGACTCGTGCAGCGGAGCGAGCCGCCTGGCGAGCGACAACAGCCTGCGTGGCTCGCATTCTTCTCCGTGAGCGACTTGGAGGAAGCCCGACACGTGGCGCTTGCGCATGGCGCCAAACAGCTCGGCGAGCCGCAAGACTATCCGAGACGCGGGCGGCAGATCGTTCTCGAAGATCCGCAGGGTGCGGTGTTTGCAATGTTGCAGTCGGCTGCAGGCGATCCGCCGGATGTGCTCGCGAGCCCGGGAGAGTGGATCTGGGGTGCTCTCCTGACACCTGATCCGGACAGGGAAGCGGCCTTCTACCAGTTGGTTTTCGATTCCGAGGTGTTCGATTCGAGCGATGAACAAGGCTCGGAGCATCTCGTGATCTCCACGGATGGCTATGCGCGTGCAAGCTGCAATTCGTTTCCGAGCGACGCCGCGAAGCGCGATCCGCACTGGCTCAACTACGTGCGTGTCGCCAACGTCGCCGCGACGGCCGCGAAGGTCCCTCAACTCGGCGGGCGCGTGCTCGTTGAGCCGCATCAAGAACATGAAGGTGAAGTGATGGCCGTCGTGGCCGACCCGGCGGGTGCCCCGATCGGGCTCCTCGAATGGTCGGACACCGCGGGACCGGACGAGAACGGCTCCGGAGCTGCGAAATGACAGTGATCCCGCAACTGACGCGGCGTTCGCTGCGCAGCCGGTGCTTGGCGCTCGTGATCGGCGCAATTGCGCTGGCGATCACAGAAGGCTGTGTTCCCAGCGGTTTCAGGGTTACCTCTGTTTCCTACGGCATCGGCTTCTACCGGCCGTGGGTTTACGACTACCGCTTCTGGGGCCCGAGATATCGCGTCGGTCCGCCGCGACCGGGTCCATGGCGTCCGCCGCCGCGCATACGTCCTCCGTCGTTCCGACCGCCGCCCGCAGGACGACCGATGCCCTCGCTTCCGAAAGAGCGTCCGCTCCGACCTCCAGGACGCGGGCTCCCCCGCTGAGCCGGCTGCACAAGCGGTGCCGTGTCAATGCCGCGAAGGTCCACCGGTTCGCGGCGGCGGCACGTGGCAACCTCGACCAGGACAGACGTCCGAAGAGCCTGGGAGACGGACCATGAAGATGACGACCCGCATCCCGCCGGAGATCGTGACACCTGATCGCGTCGAGACTCGTTTCGGCACGCTGGAATTCTTCGATGGCATACCGACCGCAGCCACCGCTGCGAAGGTCTACGACCAGCTGGACTTCGCGCGAGGGATCGAGGCTTTCCTCAACGGTATTCCCGCTGCTTCCATGGTTGCCATTCGCGAGGGCATGCGCTGCGTCGGCGCCGTCGACGGCACGATTGGCATCTTCCAGGACCTCATGGACTCGAAGTCGATATTTCTGACGGCGAATACGGAGAGCATCTACTACGGGACCTGGATCGATCTCAGGAAGGGCCCGATTGTCGTGGAGAGCCCGCCGAACGTGCTCGGAGTCGTGAACGACTTCTGGTTTCGGTACGTGTGCGATTTGGGCAATGCGGGCCCGGACAGAGGAAAGGGCGGACGATATCTGATCCTGCCTCCGGATTATGAGGGACCGGTTCCGGACGGGTACTTCTCTTTCAAGTCGCCGACCTTCGGCAACCTGATGATGGGCCGCGGATTCACGCGCGACGGCTCACCGCAGGCGGCCACACAGGCCATGAAGGCGCTCATGCGTGTGTACCCATTGTCCGAGGCCGACACGGCACACGCGGCGAAGTTCGTCGATCTCTCCGGGCGGGAAGTGAACACCGTGCACGCGAACACGCTGCGCTTCTACGAAGAGCTCGACGAAGTGATCCAGGAGGAGCCCGAGGATTCATATGGCCCGGACATGATGGGTCTCTTCAACGCAATCGGGCTGAGGAAGGGGAGCCCGTTCCATCCGGATGAGCGGATGCGGAAGATCCTCTCCGATGCCGTCGCCATGGGCAACGCCATCGCGCGTTCGGTCGATTTCCGCAGTCGCGACCCGGAGGCCGCCATTTACCCGGGGCAACACTGGAACACTCCGTTCATCGGAGGCAGCTATCAGTGGCTCAGCAGAGGCGGGGCGCGCAACCTCGACGCCCGAACGATGTTCTTTTACGTGGCCACGATCAATACGCCTGCGATGGCCGTTGCGATGCCCGGTGTCGGGTCGCAGTACGCAGCGGCCAATCTCGATGCGGACGGTCACGCCTTCGACGGCTCGAAAATCTACCGTCTCACCGTTCCACCCAACGTGCCTGTGAAGGACTTCTGGTCGGTCGTCGTGTACGACACGCAAACCCGATCGATGTTACAGACGGATCAGAGGTTCCCGAGCTTCTCGAGCGAGCGGAAGCCCAGGGTCAACTCCGATGGATCGGTCGACGTCATCTTTTCGCCTGCGCCGCCCGCAGGGGACAGGAACTGGGTGCAGACGGTGCCCGGAAAGAGCTGGTTCACGATCTTCCGACTGTACGGACCGCTGCAGCCCTGGTTCGACAAGACGTGGAGACTGCCCGATATCGAAAAAGAGTCCAGCCATTAGTCTTCTGCGGTCTTGAAGCGCGCAGCCGCCCACGTGCTGCCCGAGGACTGAGTCGATGAACGAATGGCTCATCCGTGTCACCGAGCCCGCGATCGTGGTCATCAATGGCATTGCGCTGGTGATGGTGATCATCGGGACGATCGAGGCGTTGATCAGGGTCGTACCCGTGATGTTCGCCTCTCCGTCGGGGCACCAGAGGCGGGACATCTGGCTCAGGTATTCGCGCTGGCTCGTCGCCGCCCTGACGTTTCAGCTCGCCGCCGACATCATCGAGAGCTCGATCAGCACGAGCTGGGAGGCGGTCGGCCGACTCGGCGCAATCGCCGTCATCCGCACGTTCCTCGACTATTTCCTGGAGCGGGACGTTGCGGAAAAGCGCGAGCTTCAGCGCGCACGGGAATCCGCCCGCTCCGTAAGACAAACGTCCGATTGATGCGTGACTGCGGGATGCGAAGCATTGGCCGAAGTCAGGACGCGCGCTGAGGGTCGTATGGCATCTCTCCGTCTATGGAATGCAACGCGCACGCGCGGGGAGATCGAGGATTTCGTCGAGCGGGTCACGCGGAGTGACAGCGCCGATTTCGTTGCCCGCGAGGATCGGATCGCCGTCTTCGACAACGACGGCACGCTCTGGCCCGAGAAGCCGATGCCCATCGAGCTCGGCTTCATACTCGAGCGGTTTGTTGCCATGGCGGACGCTGACCCGTCACTGCGACAGCAGCAGCCCTGGAAAGCCGCGACGGAGAAGGACTACGGATGGCTCGCGAACACGATCACCAAGCATTACCACGGTGACGACTCGGACGTGCATACCCTGATCGGCGCGATCCTGCGCGCCTTCGAAGGCATGGATGTCGAGGAGTACCAGGCCTCCGCATCGCGGTTTCTGCACCAGATGGCGCATCCCACCCTCAAGCGCGGCATCGTTCAGTGCGGCTACGCCCCCATGATCGAGCTCCTCCGTTACCTGGAGGAAAATGGGTTTACGACCTATATCGCCTCGGGCGGGGATCGTGACTTCATGCGCGTGGTCACCGAGGAGATGTATGGCATACCCGCCGAGCGCGTCGTGGGAAGCAGCAATGCCCTGCGATACATCGCGGACGATTCCTGCGGCAGCGTTGCCTATCTGGCAAAGCCCGACGTATTCGACGACGGGCCGGCAAAGCCCGTGCGCATCTGGAGCCGCACGGGACGGCGGCCGATCTTTGCGTGCGGCAACTCCAACGGCGATCTACAGATGCTGCAGTTCGCAGGTGGCAAGCACACCGCCTTTCGTATGTTGGTGCTGCACGATGATCCGCAACGGGAATTCGACTACAGCGCCGGCGCTGAGAAGGCGCTCGAAATCGCGCATGCTCGTGGGTGGAGTGTCGCGAGCATGAAGCAAGACTGGAACACCGTGTTCACGTCCGCATCCACAACTGCGGCCTCACGTGCCAACTGACGTCGGGCGCAGACGGACCGCAACGCACGGGAAATCGATCCTGTAGCTCGGCCAGTATTGGTATCGCCTCGCTGGGTTGGATGCGACAGGCTGTACCAAAGGGAGCGACGATGTACCGCAACCGCTTCGCAGTGATCGCGATAACCGGCCTGTTCATCACCTGCGCAAACGTGACGTGCGCGCAGTCCAACAGTGAGAGCTCGTGGAGCTACGAGATCGTGCCGTACGCCTGGGCCGCGAGCATCGAAGGACGCGAGGGATTCGGCGGGACAACCGCGGACATCAGCGCCGACTTCAGCGATCTCGTCGAATTCGTGAACGTCGGCGCCTCCATGCGCGTCTTCGCGCGCAAGCCGCCCGTTGCGTGGTTCGGCGAGGCGAGCTATGTCGACCTCGGCAGCGACTTCGACACGCCGATCGGCGGCGGACGCCTGAAGAGCTCGCAGACGTTTGCGGAAGGCGGCCTCAGCTACGAGCTGAACGACGCGTTCTCGGTTTATGGTGGCCTGCGTTTTCAGGAGCTCGACACGAAACTCACCATCGCGGGCCAGCGCGCGAGCGATTCGCGCAGCTGGGTCGACGCCATGGTGGGCGGGCAGTGGTCGCCGCTCAGATCCGAACACTGGGTTGCCTGGGTGCGCGGCGATGCCGGAGGCGGCAGCTCGGACCTCGTGTGGCTCGGCGAAGCGGGTGGCGGGTATCGGTGGGCCGAGCGCTGGGGGGCGTATCTCGCGTATCGAGTGTTGGGCACTGACTACGAAAGCGGCGGCTTTCGCTACAACGTTCGTCAGAAGGGATTGCTGTTCGGATTCGGCATACGCTTCTGAAGGCGGAGAGTCGGCGCAGCAGGCGAAGGTCGCCGAAGCGTTTTCACTTCGGCAGGTCGAGTCGCCCGGTTCGCCGAGGCAGATCAGCTCTTGCGCTGGGGCAATCCGGCCAGCTCTTTCAGCTTTTCTTCCAGATACTCGAGCAGGCGCCGGTCGCGTTCCGTTTCCTTGTGCGTGAGAAAGCTGATCGCCATGCCTTCCATGACGTAGCGCGCGAGATCGAATCCGAGCTCGAAGCGCTCACCGCTGCCGCGCCACTCAGGGAACAGCTCGACGGCGGTTTTGTACCATTCGCGCTCGAAGCTCTCTTGCGCGGGCTTGAGAATGTCCGCGAGCTCCTTGTCGGTACGCGCCGCCACGGCCAGCTCGAAGAACGCCACGAACATCGGATGACGCACGTGCTGCCAATAGGCCTCGACAGCCTGGCGCACATGGTCTGCGCCCGGCGCCGGCTCCATGACGGCTTTCGTGAACGCGCGCAGTCGCTTCGCATGCAGGTATTCGACGGCAGCGCGGACGATGGCCAGCTTGGACGGGAAATGATGCAGCATCGCGCCGCGTGACAACCCCGCCTTTTGCGCGATCAGCGGCGTCGTCGTGCGTGAGTACCCATACTCGACGAAGCATTTGATCGCCGATTCGATGATCTGCGTCCGCGTCGACGCGCTCTTCTGGGCCTGCCAGCCGAGCGTGGCATCGGCGGCTTCGGGCTCCTCCTGATTGCGGACGTGTTTGGCGCGCACTCGCTTTACCTTGGCCAAAGAATGTGGTCCTCGCTCAAAAAAGTCAAAGCTGATTGAAACAGGATGATCTGACTGTTAGCGTTCGGAACGTTCCTGTTCCACACCTTTACCCCCACCGGGAGGTAGCCGATGAGTCGTGTCGCAGGCAAAGTCGCCATCATAACCGGTGCCGCCTCCGGTCTGGGCCGTGCCGATGCCGAAGCCCTGGTGCGGGAAGGCGCGCGCGTGCTCGTGACGGACGTGAACGAGCCGGCCGGTCGCCAGGTCGCCGAATCATTGAACGCCCTCGTTCCGGGCAGTGCGCATTTCATGACCCACGACGTACGCGACGAGGCTCGCTGGGGCGAGGTCGTGGCCGAGGCGTGCCGCCGGTTCGGCGGCCTGCACGTGCTCGTCAACAACGCGGGGGTCGTCGTGGTGGCGACGCCCGAAACGACGACGCTCGAGCAATTCCGCTTCGCCAACAGCGTGATGTCCGAAGGGGTCTTTCTCGGGTGCAAGGCCGCTATTCCCGCGATGCATGCGAGCGGAGGTGGCTCGATCATCAACATGTCATCCGTCGCTTCGCATCTCGGTTATCCGGTGTTCTTTGCCTACGCCGCCGCCAAGGGCGCCGTGCGTGCGATGACGAAATCCATTGCGGTCCACTGCCAGATGCAGAAGTATGCCATCCGATGCAACTCCGTCCATGCCGGGGCGATCGAGACCCCCATGGTGGAGCAGGCCAATGCGGCGCTCGGCATGAAGATGAGCGACTACACGGCGACCCCTTGGGGGCTCGGGAAGCCGCAAGATGTTGCCCTGCTCGTCCTCTATCTGGCCTCGGACGAATCGCGTTTCGTGAACGGCGCGGAGATCCTGATCGACAACGCGCTCACGATCCAGTGATCGGAGCGAGCGATGCGCTACTTCGAGGATCTCGTGCCGGGCGAGGAGCGCACCTCGGGTACGCTGACGGTTTCCGAGGCGGAGCTGATCGACTTCGCGCGGCGCTACGATCCACAGTATTTCCACGTCGACGCGGACGCCGCGCAGGCCTCCGTGTTCGGCGGCCTGGTCGCCTCGGGCATTTACACCATGGCCCTCTGGCGTCAGCTCGATCACCAGATCGCGCACGACATCGCTTGGATCTGCGGTGTGCAGTGGGATGACGTGCGCTTCGCGCTCGCGGTTCGTCCGGGCGATACCCTCCGCGCGTATGCCAAGTGCCTGAGCAAGCGACCTTCGGAGAAGCGTCCCGAACGTGGCGTCGTCATCTTCCAGTACCGCCTTCTCAATCAACGGGACGAAGTCGTGTTCTCGTGCAGGAGCACGAACCTGGTGGAACGACGGCCCGAGAGGCCACCGCCGGAAGCTCAATCCTCGCCGTGATACGTTCGCCAGCTGGGCAGGGCTTCCGGAAAATCGGCCGGTCGCTCGTCGCCGTAAACGCGCACGCGCAGCGGGACGCCCAGTGCCTTCGCATACTCATCGACCGGCAGGTAGTAAAAGAAGGACAGTAGCCGGTCGTTGAAGCGCCACCGCCCATCCTCGCGGCGATAGCCGTCCTCATAGCGAAGTGCGGCAATGTAGGCGCGACCGTGCCGCCACACCTCTGCGTGCGAAGTGACGACGCCCGTGGCGCAGTTCCGGTCATGCCCGAAAGTGCAGATCTGCTCGTGCGCGACGTGATTGGTCGGCCCGAGAGCGGTGAAGCGGGCGCGAAACTGCTCCAGCACTGCATCGCGCCCGACGGCATTCATCACCCCATCCCGGGAGCGAAAGCGCGCAGCGGCGGTGAACAAGCTGGCGAGGGTGCCGATGTCGCGATCGTCCACGGCAAGACCGTAGCGGGTGACGAGCTCGCGCAGCTCTGCGCGATCCTCGAGCACACGCACGCGCTCCTCCAGAGACCGAGTGCCATCGGACATACGCGGAGTCTATTCGCCTCGGTCTGAAAAAAACAGGCATGACTGTTTGTCTCGGTGTACCTATACTACCTGGGCAAAGCAGCGAACCCGGCCGGCGGCCCGGCATCTGGAGCGAACGCGATGGACCTGGGGTTGAGAGGCAAGAAAGTGATCCTGACCGGCGCGACGCGCGGCATCTGCCGGGCCGTCGCGGACCTGTTTGCGAGCGAGGGCGCCGATATCGGTCTCTGCGCGCGCTCGGCGGAGGAAGTCGACGCTGCCGTGCGAGCGCTCACCGAGCGCGGCGTTCACGTGGTCGGCGAAGCGGTGAACGTGCGCGATGGCGAGGCTTACAAGGCATGGCTTGGCCGGACGGCGGAGGCGCTCGGCGGCTGCGACATCTTCGTGCCCGGCGTGAGCGCGGGAGGCGGGTTCGACAGCGAGAAGAACTGGATCAAGAACTTCGAGATCGACGTCCTGCACACGGTACGTGGCTGCGAGGCGCTGCTGCCGTATCTCGAAAAGTCCGGCGCCGGTGCCGTCGTGATCATCGGCTCGACCAACGCCGTGGAAACGTTTGCGGCGCCGATGGCCTACAACGCGATGAAGGCGGCGCTCGTCACGTACGGCAAGCAGCTCTCGCAATTCGTCGGCAAGAAAGGCGTCCGCGTGAACACGGTGTCGCCCGGCCCGATCTATTTCGAGGGCGGCGCGTGGGAGATGATCAAGGGCTCGCAGCCGAAATTCTACGACTGGGCGATTCGTCAGCTCCCGAACGGCCGCATGGGTACGCCCGAGGAGATCGCACGAGTGATCGTCTTCGTCGCGAGCCCGGCCGCATCGCTGGTGACCGGCGCGAACATCGTCGCGGACAATGGTTTCACCAAGCGCGTGCAGTTCTGAAGCGATGGCCGCGCGACCCATCAACGCGACGCTGATCTGCGGCGGCAAGTATCACGATATGGACTTCGCCCGGCTGGAGCTGCTGAAGCTGCTCGGTGAGGAAGAGAGGATCCGCACACACGTCTTCGCGGACTACTCGGCCGGCGATGCCATCGCGCGCGCCGATCTGCTGATCACCTACACCTGCGACGTGTTGCCGAGGGAAGCGGAACACACCGCGCTCGAGCAGTTTCTCGCATCCGGCGGGCGCTGGCTCGCACTGCACGGTACGAACTCGGTCTTGCGCTACCTGAAGGGACGCGGCTGGGACGCGCCTCGCGAGGCGCAGCCTTTCATGCGAATGCTCGGCAGCCAGTTCATTGCGCACCCGCCGATTGCGCCATATCGCGTGGAGGTGAGCGATCCGGATCATCCGCTCGTCGCAGGCATCGAGCCGTTCGATGCCGAAGATGAGCTGTATCTCTGTGACTATTCCGGCGAGAACCACGCTTTGCTGCACACAGAGTTCGCTGGCCGCGCGCCCGGCTTCATACGCGACGAATGGCCGGCGGGCACGCGACAGCTCGTGCTCTATCTACATCGGCACGGCAAGGGTGAGGTTCTCTATTGCACACTCGGACATTGCCGCGGGCGATATGACATGCGCCCCTTGATGGACGAATATCCCGTTGTCGAACGCGGCAGCTGGCAGCTGCCGGTGTTCCATGAATTGCTGCGTCGGGGCATCCGCTGGGCTGCGCGCCTCGACGCGCAGAGCGTGAGCTCATGAGCAAGCCGCCCTCGGACGATTTCCTCGCGCGCTCGCAGACCCCGGCGTTTGCTCCGGTGCCGCGCGTCGCGCCGGAGCAGAGCCCGCACACGCCGGTGGACAAGGCGCCCGATCCCGATATCGATTGGGGACCGATCGATCATCGCCGCTACATCTCGCCGGAATTCATGCGACTCGAATGGGAACGCATGTGGTCGAAAGTGTGGCTCCTCGGCGCGCGCGAGCTCGACATGCCGCAGCCGGGCGACTATGTCGTCACCGAGATCGGTCGCGAGTCGATCATGATGATCCGGCAGCGCGATGGTCGCATTCGCGCGTTCTACAACGTGTGCCAGCATCGCGGCAATCGGCTGCGGCCACCCGGGATCGGCACGAGCGGCGCGTCGCTCACGTTCAAATGCCAGTATCACCATTGGGAGTACGAGCTCGACGGCGCGTACCATCGCATCCCCGATCTCGACACCTTCCCGCAGGGCTGCCCGGCGCACGGTCTGATCGAGGTGCCGTGCGGTACGTGGGGCAGCTTCGTCTGGTTCTCGCTCGATCCGCATGCGCCGCCGCTGCTCGAGTTCCTCGATCCATTGCCGAGACATCTCGATCCCTACAACTTTCACAAGATGGTGCAGACGCGCGACATCACGGTGGAGTGGGACTGCAACTGGAAGACCTCGGTGGATGCGTTCAACGAGAGCTATCACGTGCAGGGCATCCATCCGCAGCTGCTCTGGTACCTGCACGATCTGGATATCCAGATCGACTGCTACGAGCGCCACAGCCGCTATCTCATTCCCTTCGGCACAGTGTCGCCGCGCATTCCCAAGAAGCCGCCCGCGATTCCCGAGCCGATCAAGCTGATCATGAAGAGCGCAGGCATGGACCCGGCGGACTACGACAAGCCGGTGGCCGAAATCCGTCGCGACGTGCAGAAACACAAGCGCGCGAACGGCGCCGCGCAGGGCAAGGACTACTCGCGCCTGAACGACGATCAGCTCACCGATGACTACCACTATTTGATCTTTCCGAACCTCTCGCTCAACGTGCATGCGGACGATCTGTGGATCTTCCGCCATCGACCGCATCCGACCGATCCCGACAAGATGTTCTACGACATCCTGACCTTCGATCTCGTGCCGGACGGCAAGCCGTGGCCCGAGCGGCCGGAGCACAAGCACTTTCGCCATGGCGACAAGTCGATCGGCCTCGTGCTGGATCAGGACTCGCAGAATCTTCCAGGCGTGCAGGCCGGCATGCATTCGCGCGGCTTTCGCGGCATCTGGGCCGGACGCCAGGAGCTGCGCATCCACCACTTCCACAAAGTGCTGGACCAGTACGTGTACGGCCCCGGCGGTAAGCCGCGCGGAGCACTCTGATGAGCTACGACCGTGAGCTGCTGTTACGTGCCTACCGGCAAATGAAGACGATTCGCGAGTTCGAGGAGCGGCTGCACGTCGAAATCGCAACGGGCGCAATTCCCGGATTCACGCATCTCTACGCAGGTCAGGAAGCCGTCGCCGTAGGCGTGTGCGCGCGGCTCACGGATGCGGACTACATCGTGAGCACGCATCGAGGTCACGGCCATTGCATCGCCAAGGGATGTGATGTGGTCGGCATGATGAAGGAGATCTACGGCCGCGCCGACGGGCTGTGCAAAGGCAAGGGCGGCTCGATGCACATCGCCGACGTCACCAAGGGCATGCTCGGCGCAAATGCGATCGTGGGTGGCGGGCCGCCGCTCGCCGTCGGCGCCGCGATCGCGTGCAAGTTGCGCGGCAATCGCAACGTGAGCATCGCCTTCGGAGGTGACGGCAGCTCGAATCAAGGCACGGTGTTCGAGGCGATGAACCTGGCCGTGGTGCTCCAGGCACCGGCGATCTTCGTGTTCGAGAACAACGGCTATGCCGAACACACCGGTGCGGCGTATGCGGTGGGCTCGCACGACATCGCCGGCCGTGCGCGCGGCTTTGGTATGGCAGCCGAGCGGGTCGACGGCGCCGATTTCTTCGCGGTCTACGAGGCCACCGGTCGCGCCATCGAGCGCGCGCGTCGCGGCGCAGGCCCGAGCGCCATCGAAGCCACCATCACGCGCTACTACGGTCACTTCGAAGGCGATCCGCAGAACTATCGCGCCAAGGATGAAGTGCAGCGGCTGCGTGAATCCATGGACTGTCTCAAGCGGTTCCGCGCGCGCATGGAAGAGCAGCAGCAAGTGACGCTCGCGGAGCTCGATGCGATCGATCGCGATGTGCTCGCGCTGATCGAGCAGGCGGTGGTGCAGGCAAAAGCCGCGCCGACTCCCGCCGAGGCGGAAGTCACCACGGACGTCTACATCAGCTACTGAACCGATAATACGGAAGACCCATGCCGCAGCTCTCCATGCGCGATGCGATCAATCAAGCGCTTCATCAGGAGATGGAGCGCGACGCACGCATCATCGTCCTGGGCGAAGACGTCTCGGGCGGCGCGGGCGGCACGTCGGGACAGCGCGAGGCCGCAGGCGGAATCTTCGGGGTGACCAAAGGGCTGCTGCCGAGATTCGGTGCGGACCGAGTGATCGATACGCCGATCTCGGAGTCCGCCATCGTCGGTGCGGCGGCCGGCGCCGCGCTCGCCGGCTTGCGTCCCGTGGCGGAGCTCATGTTCGCCGACTTCGTCGGCGTCTGCATGGACCAGATCTACAACCAGATCGCGAAGTTCCGCTACATGTTCGGCGGCAAGACCACGTGTCCCGTGGTCATCCGTGCGGCGATGGGCGCCGGCATGAACATGGGAGCGCAGCACTCGCAGACGATCTATCCATTCTTGACCGCCGTGCCGGGCTTGAAGGTCGCCGTGCCCTCGAACGCATACGATGCGAAGGGGCTGCTGATTCAGGCAATCCGTGACGACGATCCTGTCGTGTTCTTCGAGCACAAGGCGCTCTATCCGCGCAAAAGCGAAGTGCCCGAGGCCGCCTATACCATCCCATTCGGTGAAGCGAATCTCGTGAGGCAGGGCAACCGCGCCACCGTCGTCGCCATCGGGCGCATGGTGGCGTTCGCTGAAAAGGCACTCGATAGCCTGGCGAACGAGGGCATCACCTGCGACCTCATCGATCCGCGCACGACCTCGCCTCTGGATGAAGACACGATTTTCGAGAGCGTCGAAACGACGGGACGCCTCGTGATCGTCGACGAGTCGCCGCCTCGCTGCAGCGTGGCGGCGGACATCGCCGGCCGCGCAGCGTCGCAGGTATTTCATGCGCTCGACGCGCCGATTGTGCAGGTGACCGCGCCCCACGCACCCGTGCCGTTCGCACCGGCACTGGAGCGCGCTTACGTTCCGGGGCCGCAGAAGATCGAGGCTGCGATTCGGCGGGTGCTGCAAGGATGAGCGGCGCGATCGTTGCGCTCACGATGCCGAAGTGGGGCATCGAGATGACCGAGGGCACGATCAACGCCTGGCATGTCGCGACCGGGCAAGCGGTCACGAGGGGCGATCCGCTCATCGATGTCGAAACAGACAAGATCGTCAATTCCGTGGAAGCACCCGCGAGCGGCGTCCTGAGACGCACGATTGCCGAGGCAGGTGAGGTGCGCCCGGTCGGCGCGCTGCTCGGAGTGCTCGCCCCGGCGGATGTGAGCGAAGGCGAGATCGACGCATTCATCGCCTCCTTCCGGGCCGAGCGCGTCTCATTCGAGCCCGACGCTGAGCCGCGGCCGGATCGCAGCGCGGTCGCCGATACTGCTGCGGGCGCAGAAGCCGCGAAGCCGGAGAGTGAGGCTCGCGTGAGTCCTATCGCCCGGCGCCTTGCCGAGCAACTCGGCATCGACATCACGAAGGTGCGCGGCACCGGCCGCAATGGTCGCGTCTCGAAGGAGGACGTGGAGGCGTTTGCCGCCAGCATCACCGACGCGAATCCTGCTACCCGCAAGCGCCTGAGCGCCACGCGCGCGACCATCGCTGCGCGACTCCTGCAATCGACTCAGACAATCCCCCACTACCGACTGGCAATGACTGTCGACGCGGAACGCTTGCTGATGCGGCGCCGGGACTTCAAGTCCCGCGGCGTGGAGCTTTCGATCAACGACCTGCTGGTACGGGCGGCTGCGCTGAGCCTCGTGCGCCACCGTGTCTTGAACGCGCGGTTCGAAGAGCCCGAGGTCATCGAGTTCGAGCACGCCGACATCGCCATCGCCGTGGCAACGGACAACGGGCTCGTCACACCTGTGCTGCGGCGTGCGAATCTGAAGTCCCTGGAGGAGATCGCCGTGGCGACGCGCGATCTGACCGAGCGCGCACGCAAGGGAGGGCTCACGCGTGCCGACCTCGAGGGCGGGACGTTCACGGTCTCGAACCTGGGCATGTTCGGCATCGAGCGCTTCGACGCAATCATCAATCCGCCGCAAGTGGCGATCCTCGCCGCAGGCGCGGTGCAGCCTGCAGTCGTGGTGCGCGAGGGCGCTGCCACCATCGCACATTCGATGACGCTCACACTCTCCGCTGACCACCGCGTGATCGACGGGGCGATCGCGGCCCAGTTCCTCGCGACGTTACGCGGTCTCATCGAATCGGGGGACTTGTGAGAACGACACTCGCGCTATTCACGTCCGTGGGCTTGCTGCTGACACAGGCGGCTGCTGCTGCGGAGACCGCCAAGCAGAGCACGAGCACCTTGAAGGATGTCTCGGAGCTGCAGTCGCGCAAGCAGACCTCGAATCCCGAGACCTGGCCGGGCGCGGCCGTGTATCGCAAGAGCTGTTCGGCCTGCCACGAAGGGCAGGTGCCCAAGGCACCCCACAAAATGTTCCTGCAAATGATGGCACCGGGGAACATTCTCGGCGCCCTCGAGCACGGCTTGATGAAGCAGCAGGGTGATTCGCTGTCGCCAGCCGACCGCAAGCACGTTGCGGAATATCTCTCGGCAACGAGCTTCGCGTCGCTGTCGGCCGAGCGTCCGCCCCCCCGCTGCAGCGGCACAGCGGCAACGTTCGACGCTTCCAAGCCGGCCGCGGCGGTTGGCTGGGGCTACGACAATTCGCGCTTCGTGCCCGCAGCACTGGCCGGCATCAGCCGCGATGATGTTCCGCGGCTCAAATTGAAGTGGGCGTTTGCCTATCCCGATGCGATTCGCGCGCGCTCGCAACCTTTGATCGCTCACGGTGCCGTCTATACCGGCAGTCACGACGGGACCGTGTATGCATTCGACCTGCGCACGGGCTGCGTACGTTGGACCTATCGCGCATCGGCGGAAGTTCGTACGGCGATCGTCGGCGATCCCGACGCCGTCGGCGCACGGCGCTCGCTCTTGTACTTCGGCGACGTCATCGCGCGTGTTTATGCAATCGACGCTCGTACGGGCCAGCTCGTGTGGAGCGTCAAGGTCGACGAGCATCCGAACGCAACCATCACCGGATCTCCGGCTTTTCACGACGGCATCGTCTATGTACCCATCTCGTCTCTCGAGGTGACGAGCGCGGCCGACCCGAAGTACGAGTGCTGCAAGTTTCGCGGCGCAATCGCTGCTTTGGATGCGGCAAGCGGCGCGCTGAAGTGGAAGACATACTCGATCACGGAGGAGCCGAAGCCGGTCAGGACCACACGGCTCGGTACGCGCGTTTTCGCGCCCTCGGGCGCGCCGATCTGGAACAGTCCGACGATCGATGCAAGCCGGGGCCTGATATACGCCGGCACGGGCGAGAACTATAGCTCGCCAGCCAGCGTAACCAGCGATGCTGTGCTCGCATTCCGTATGAGCGACGGCAAGCTCATGTGGTCACGACAACTCACCAGCGGAGACGCGTGGAATGTCGGTTGCATGATGGCCGACAATCCGAACTGTCCGGCGGAGAACGGTCCGGACGTCGATGTCGCTGCCGGCACGATTCTCATGGCCTTGCCCGGCGGCAAGCGCGTGCTGATCGCGGGGCAGAAGAACGGTTTCGTTTATGCGCTCGACCCGGACGAGCAAGGCAAGCTGCTCTGGAAAACACGCGTCGGTCGTGGCGGCATTCAGGGCGGCATTCACTTCGGGCTCGCGCGTGAAGGCACACGCATCTACGTGCCGATCGTCGACATGAAAGACGGACACGACGGTCGCTCGTACGACTCGCCTCCCAAGCCGGGCCTCTACGCGCTCGATGCGGCGAATGGGCGTGTCCTTTGGTCCGCGCCTGCCGATGATGTCTGCAACGGTCGCCCGTTCTGCGATCCCGGAATCTCCGCGGCCGTCACCGCAATTCCCGGCGTCGTGTTCGCAGGCCACATGGATGGCCGACTGCGCGCGTACGACGGCGCGAATGGGCACGTGCTGTGGGAGATCGATTCGACGCGCGCCGTGCCGACCGTCTCCGGCGCGGCCGGAAAGGGTGGCTCTTTCGGCGGCGCCGGAGCGGCGATTCGCGACGGGTATCTCGCCGTGAATTCCGGGTACGGCCTCTACTTCCACATGCCGGGTGGGGTGCTGCTCGTTTTCACAGCGGGTTCGTGAGGGGCGCTCGCTCAGGCCCGCCAGTCGAGGAACTGCAAGTCCATATCCTGCGCGAGGCAGGCGAGGATCGGCGGTACGAGGCGATCGTGAAACGGCATCGTCTGATGCCGTTGAAACGCCGCTTCGTCGCGGAAGCGACCGTAGACGACGTAGGTGTGCGGCTGAGTGCGGTGCTTGAGCACATCGTAGACGAGCGTGTCGGGTTCCTGCGCATGCGTCAGCTGAGAGAGCTCGCGCTGCAAGTTCTCGAACGTGGCCTCCATGCCGGGCTTGACGACGAGCTTGGCGATGAACGTGGTTGACATGGGGGGACTACCTCTTGGGACAGGATGAATTCGTACGGGTCGCGACACTCGCGGAGCTGCCTGAAGGCCGCATGCACGCGTGCGCCGTGGGAGGGCGGGAGATCGTGATCTGCCGGGTGCAGGGTGGCGTGTATGCCGTGGACAATGTCTGCACGCATGCCTTTGCGCGCATGAGCGAAGGGCGTCTGCGCGGCGTGCGACTCATCTGCCCACTGCACGGCGCTTCCTTTGACGTGCGCGACGGGCGGGTGCTCGGCGCGCCAGCCACGCGACCGCTCGCCACGCACAAGGTGCGTGTCGTGGACGGCGAGCTGGAAGTCGCTATCGACCCCGCGGCGCCGCTGCCCGCGCACGGCTCGCTCTGACACGTCTGTACTCGCATGACCTCTCGCACCTCAGCGTCGCTGATCGAAGCGCCGCCCAACGAGGGCCGAAGCGATGTTGACCTTCTGAATGTCGATGGCGCCACCGGCGATACCCCAGCCCCAGGCGTCGCGCAAGCGGCGCTCCATGGGATACTCCTTCGAGTAGCCGTAACCGCCCATCAGCTGCACGGCGTGTCCGCAGACTTCGCGTGCGATCTCGTTGGCGAAGC
The DNA here is from genome assembly GCA_964521875.1 of uncultured Cellulomonas sp. Lineage (GTDB taxonomy): Bacteria > Actinomycetota > Actinomycetes > Actinomycetales > Cellulomonadaceae > Cellulomonas. The sequence continues at coordinate 19,683 of CAZFTZ010000305.1, forward strand.
ATTTGGCGATAGACGAATCGAGCACGCTCGGCAGCTCTTGCTCGTCATTGCTCGCTGCGCGCCAGATGAGCAGCCGCGCAGCGTCGACTTTCATCTGCATCTCCGCGAGCCGCAGCTGCACGGCCTGGAAATCGATGAGCGGCTTGCCGAATTGCTCGCGCTCTTGCACGTACGTGAGAACATCCGTCAGCGCGCCGCTCGCTTGCGCGAGCGCCATGGTCGCATTGCCGCAGCGTTCCAGGTCGAACGCTTCCATGAGCTTGCGAAAGCCGCCTGCCGGCACGACCACGTTCGTGGCCGGTACCGCGCAATCGTCGAAGTAGATGTCGGAGCTCGGCACGCCACGGAACCCCATGAGGTTCTCTTGCTTGCCGAAGGTCATGCCTGGCGTGCCGCGCTCGACGTACACCGCGCCAATACCCCTTGCGCCCGGATCATCGCTCAGCCGGCAGTACACGACGTATCCATCCGCATGCCCGCCTCCAGAGCACCAACGCTTCGTGCCGTTCAGCACGATGCGATCGCCGCGCCGCTCGCCCCGTGTGGTGAGGTCGGTCAGCGCCGAGCCGGCCTGCGGCTCCGACATCGAGACCGCCACCATCAGCTCGCCGCGACACACACGCGGCACGACGCGCGACTTCAGCTCTGCGGCGGCGAAGCGCTCGATGGCCCGCACCGGTCCGACGCACGACTCGAAGACCGGGAATGCCACGGCCGAGGAGCACTTGCCCAGCTCCTCGAGCACGATCAGCGCTTCGATGTTGCCGAGCCCGAGGCCGCCATATTCGGTGGGCACGTTGATGCCGAGAAAGCCCATCGTCGCGTATTCGCGTACCAGCTCGTGCGAGGGCGGGTTGCCGGTACGCTCGATTTCGTCGGCGACCGGGCGCAGCCGCTCGTGCACGTACTTGCGAGCGGCCGCTTGCAGGGCGAGTTGGTCTTCAGTCAGCCGGAAATCCATGTCGTCTCCTCATCGTGCACGTTAGGATGTGCGCCGTGACCAGCGTTCTCGCCGGCTTGCGAGTTCTCGATTTCGGTCGGTACGTGGCCGGCCCGTACTGTGCGACCCTCTTGGGTTGCCTCGGCGCGGATGTCATTCGCGTCGAGCGACGGGACGGCGGCGAAGATCGCTTCATTGCGCCCATCACTGCCGCGGGCGAAGGCGCCGTGTTCTTCCAGACCGCGTGCAACAAACGCTCGTTGACGCTCGATCTCGGCAAGCCCGCGAGCCGTGAGATCGTACGCCGACTGGCGGCGCGTGCCGATGTCGTCGTCGCGAACCTGCCGCCGGCGACTTTGCGCGCGCTGGGTCTCGATTACGAGTCGCTGCGCCAGGTGCGTCCCGACATCGTTCTCACGACGCAGACCGCGTTCGGCGACGCCGGCCCGTACCGGGATCGAGGCGGATTCGACGGAGTAGGGCAGGCGATGTCCGGCGCGATGTACATCACCGGAACGCCCGGCGCACCTGCGAAGGCGGCGGCGCCCTATGTGGACTACGCCACGGCAGTGCTCGCGGCCTTCGGGACGCTCGCCGCTCTCTTGCATCGGCAGCGAACCGGCGAAGGCCAGGAAGTGAAAGGGTCGCTGCTCGGCACTGCGCTCGCCGTCTTCAATTCGCATCTGATCGAGCAAGCCGTCAGCGGCAAGAATCGCGTGGGCACCGGCAATCGCGTGCAGACCTCCGCCCCGTCCGATGTATTCGCGACGCGCGATGGCCACATCCTGACGCACGTCGTCGGCCAAGGTCTGTTTGCGCGATGGGCTCGGCTGATGGGCGAGGAGGAGCGCTGGCTGCGCGATCCGCTCTATGCCACGGACCAGTTGCGCGGAGATCACAGTGAGAAGATTCTCGAGCGCATGCGAGCGTGGTGCGAGACACGTACGACCGCCGAAGCGCTTGCGGAGCTCGAGCGGGCGGGTCTGCCCGCCGGCCCCGTATACACACCCCAGCAGGCTCTCGACGATCCGCAGGTCGCGGCGATGCAGTTCTTCACCGCTGTGAGCGGGTATCCCGGGCTGCCCAAGCCCGCACCGGTGGTCGGGCTTCCGCTGACGCTCACCCGAACACCCGCGGCCATTCACCACCCGCCGCCGCAGCTCGGCGAGCACACCGACGCCATTTTGTCCGAGCTCGGTTACAGCGCCGCGCAGATCGCGGAGCTGCGAACACAAGAGGTGATCTGACCGCACGCTCATGCAGCGGCTCGCGACACGCGATAGCCCATTCGCGGAAAGTGGACGAACACGTCACCGCATGCCGGATCGCTCCGGCGCACGACAATCTCGCCGGCATCGAGGCGAACGAGCTCGCCGATCACCTCGCCGCGTCGCGTGTCCTCCGGCGCGACGACGATGCGCTCACCCGCCCGCAGAGCCTGCGGGTCGTTTGGATCGACCCACGATTGCTCCGCGCTCTCGGTGGCACGGGCAATCGCAAGGGCGTCGGCTGGTGGGATCGGCGTGCGCTTTCCTTCGCCCAGTGCGCCGACGCGTTCGTTCCACGCTTGCAGCCGCTCGAATCCTGCGAGCAGCTGGCATGCGACCTCCGGAAAATACGCGAGCGCCATCCAGACGAACGGATGCGCGTGTGCGTCTGCAAGTCCGGGCGTATTCCCACACAGGAAAAGGCGACCGTCGGAGAGCTGCGCTTCGAGCAGCGCCGCGTGCGCGCGGAACTGCGCGCGCGCATGCGTCGAGTCTCGCAATGCGTTCTCCCAGTCGAAATCGGCGAACAGATGGCGCCGGTCCGTCATGAATGCTTCCGGCCACTGCGCGCCGTGCAGTTGCACCGAGATCGTCAGACCTGTGCGAAAGAACGCATCCGCCCACTTCACCATCATCAATGCGACGCCCCGGCCGCTTGCGCCGAACAAGCCCGGCTGCGGAAAGCGGCTTTCGAGCTCGACGGCAATGCGTTGCGAGTCGATGTACACGGCATTTCCCAGCTGCAGCACGGGGGTGCCGCGGTAGCCGCCGGTGAGTGCGACGAGCGCATCCTTGGGCGGCACCATCGGCGTTTCGACCCAGCCCCAGTCGAGATTCTTCATGCCGAGCACGCGCAAGGCGCGTTGCGTGAAAGGGGAGGCGTCGTAGCTCCAGAGTATGGGCGTGATCATGACTCACCTCGCGATGCCTCGCTCAGCGTGCGAGCCGTTTGGCCGTAGAGGAATTTCCGGGCCGCTTCATCGGCGGACACTTCCGGCTCGAGTGCGCACGCTGCACGCACGGCAGGACGTCGACCGACACTGTCGTACCAGCGCGCGATGTTTGGAAACTGCGCGAGATCTTGGCCTTGACGCCGGTGGGGGCCGATCCAGGGCCACACGGCCATGTCGGCGATCGAATAGTCGCCGGCAATGTATTCCCGATCCTGCAGGCGCCGATCCAGCACGCCGTAGAGACGGTTCACCTCATCGGTGTAGCGCTTGATCCCATAAGGAACGTGCTCGCTCGCGAATGCGCGGAAGTGATGGGCCTGGCCCGCCATCGGACCCAGGCCGGCCACCTGCCAGAAAACCCACTGCAGCACCTCGTAGCGTGCGTGCAATGCATGGGGCAGGAACCGTCCGGTCTTCTCCGCGAGGTACAGCAAGATGGCGCCGGACTCGAACAGCGCCAGCGGCCCCGGCGCGCTGTCGTGATCGATAAGAGCGGGGATCTTGTTGTTGGGGCTGATCGCCAGAAACGGCGGCGCGAACTGCTCGCCGCGCAAGATGTTCACGCGCGTGATGCGGTATTCGAGTGCGCATTCCTCGAGTGCAATGGCGGCTTTGAGCCCGTTCGGAGACGGGAAGAAGAACAATTCGATCATGAGCTTGCCGTGTCGCGGCGCCGCCCGGGCGCTGCCCGCCGGCGGCGTTTCGAGTCGCCGCGGCGCACCCTCGGGGAGCCTAAGTACCTGAATCGCCCCTGCTTTGAGCCCATCATACAAAAAACAGTCAGGCCTGTTTCTTTTTTGTGGGGCTGCCTATAATCACCCGCGCTGCGGACTCTGACGCGCACGCGGCACATAACAAGGGGGAGCATCCGTCATGGCATCACGTTCTCGAATTCCGTCCGTGTCGATCGCCGCCATGATGGCCGGCGCGTTGGTTCGGCCAGTGAGCGCACAGGAGTCGAGTCCAATCACGGGCCTCGAGGAGGTCACGGTCACGGCCACGCGTCGTATCACGACGTTGCAGGAAACACCGATCGCCGTCACCGCTTTGTCCGCGGACGCACTGGCCGCCGCCAATCCGCATGATCTCGGCGACATCGCGAAATTCGCGCCGGGCTTTTCGGCCGCGCGCATCACTGCATTCAACGCTGCGTCGTTTGCGATTCGCGGCGTCGGTCAGACCGACATCATCGTGTACCAGGAAGCGCCGGTATCGGTGGTGGTGGACGATTTCGTATTGCCGAGCACGCAAACACAGCTCCTCGACACGTTCGATATCGAGCGCGTCGAGATCTTGCGTGGCCCGCAAGGCACGACGTTCGGCAAGAACACGACCGGAGGCGCGGTGAGCATCATCACCAAGCGCCCGAGTCTCACCGCGCGCACCGTCGACGCGCAGCTCGAAGGCGGCAGCTTCGGTCGCAAGGAGGGCAAGCTGGCGGTCAACTTGCCGCTCGTCAACGACAAGTTCGCCATCCGCTTCTCGGGCAAGTACACGAAGTCCGACGGCTACTATCGCAATGGCGCGACCTGGGGGCCGCTCGTGACCTTCGTGCCGCTGCCGGATACTGCGGGACGCAGCGGCGCGGGCAGCGGCGAGCGCACCGGCGGCGACGACGTTTTCTACGGCAGGTTGAAGGGCCTCTGGAAGCCCAACGACAACCTGAACATTCTTTTCCAGTATGAGAATTTGCGGGACCGCTCGGACGCCGTGCCCGCGTACAACGACACGCCTCCCGGCGCGCCCTATCTGTGGAACCAGTTCGGGATCCCGCGACCTGACGGCGACCCGCTCGACCACGTGGCCTCGACCAACCGTAACGATCTGCTGATGAAAATGGGAAGAGGACAGCGCGTAGACGTCGACGGCTACTACGTCAATGTCGATTGGACTCTGGGGAGCTACACGCTCTCTTCAGTGACCGGCTATCGCGAACAGACCGAGCGTCTACCGAATACGTATACGGGCGCTGCGCCGACCACTTCTACCGGGCAAGTGATCTCGCTGTTCGATGCCTCGCGCGATACGGACCGGAACACGCTGCAGGAGGAAGTGCGGCTCGCTTCCGCATTCAGCGGACCGCTGAACTATGTGCTGGGCGCGTTCTTCCAGCGCGACAACACGAAGTTCTGCGTCGAGCAGCTCCTCGGGTTCGTCGACTTCATCACGCCTTCGGAGACGCTGTTCGGCGACCCGCATTTCTTCAACAACAATCCCCAGTTCCTGTGCAATCGGCAGGAAGCTCAGTCCTATGCCGGTTTCGCGGACGTGAGCTGGCGCGCTACCGACCGTCTCACGCTCGGCGCCGGCCTGCGCTGGACTCACGAGGAGAAAACCTGGAGCGGTCGCAATCAGGTGTTCGCATTCCAGCTCGGCCCGAACACGACGCTCGCGGACCTCTCGGAGCCGCTGGACGCAGGGGACTTCAATCGCTGGCCAACCGGCGTCGTGCGGGATGAGCATTCGTGGTCGGAGCCCACGTATCGGGCACTTGCGCAATACGCGCTGACGGATCACTGGAACGGCTATATCCGTTACGACCGCGGCTTCAGAAGCGGCGGCTACAACGACCAGGTGGGCACCTCGGGCAATCTGATCGCGGACAACGAAAAGCGGCCGACGAATCCCGAGTTCGCGAATGCCGTCGAGCTCGGCTCCAAGATCGAGACGGCCGACGCTCGGGTGCGCTTCAACACCGCGCTGTTCTACGTCAAGTACAAGGATGCGCAGCGTGCGCTGAACTCGACGGTCACCAACGCGGTCGGCGCGCAATTCCAGCAGACGCTGTTCTTCAACGCGGCCGATGCCACCGTGAAGGGCGTGGAGCTCGAGCTGCTGACGCGTCCGATCGCGACGTTCACGCTCGGTGCAAACTACACCTGGCAGGACGCGAAGTACGACAAGTTCCAGGCGGACACGGACTTCGATCCGACCACGCAATGCGCGGGCTGCCCGCCCGGTATCGACACCGTGCTCAACGGTCTGCCGATCACACGTGCGCCGCGAAACAAGGGGGCGATCTTCGGCCAGTACACCTGGCTGCTCGGGAGCAATGCGCTGGATCTGAATGCCAGCATCTCGTACGAGTCGAAGAACATCTTCTATTACTCGGATGCCGGACGGCAGTACGACGCATTCCTCGACGCGAAGACGCTGTATGACGCCGGGCTCACGTACCATGCGGGCGAGCACTGGTTCATCAAAGCGTACGGCAAGAATCTTGGCGATAAGCGCTACCGCGTCGCCTCGCAGTCCGTCGCGACGCTCTGGACCCATACGCAGTTCGGCGAGCCGCGTACCTATGGCTTGCAGGTGGGACTGAGTCTCGGCGAGAAGTGACGCGGGAAGGGCCGGCGACGTGGCCGGCCCTCTTCAAATGCGCTCGACGCGATAGCCGATGCGAGGGAAGTGCGTGACGACCTCGCCGACGCGCGCATCTTGGCGGCGTACTGCGACTTCTTCCGCATCGAGGGTAACCAGCTCGCCGCGTACGGGCACTTTGCCGTAATCAACGGGCGTGACGCTCACCTGCTCGCCGACACGCAGCCCGAGGGGATCATCGGGATCCACGCCGGCAGATCTCTCCGGAGATGCGCTCCGCGCAATGTCGAGCGCGGTTTGCGCATCGATGTCGGTGCGTGTGCCGTGGCCGATGGCTTGCATCTGTTGCTCCCACCGAGCCATGTGGCCGTAGGCGCCAAGGATCGAGTCGGCGCTCGGGACGAATCCGCGGGCCATCCAGAGCGGAAAGTACGCCGTGATGTCGGCCCAGCCGGGCCGTGCTCCGAGCAGGAAGTCGCGTCCGTCGGCGAGTTGCCGTTCGATGAGCGCCGCGTTCGCACGGAACTGCCCGAGCATGTGCGGCACATCGTCCGCGAGATTCGCAAAGTCCATGAAGCTGAAGAACTGCTTGCGGTCGGCGATCACGGCCTCGGGCACCTCCCGCGCGAGGGCCATCGACAACCCCGCGCCCGGCTCGAAGAACGCCGTGTCGCTCCACTGAGAGAGGGCAAGCGACAAGCCGCAGTGGCCATCGGGAAAAAGCGTGGGTGTTGGAAAGCGACGCTCCAGCTCGCGCGCAACCAGGCGGGTGTCACAGTAGATGTCCGCGCCGATCTGCAAGACGGGCGTTTTGCGATAGCCCCCGGTCAACGGCATGAGATGCGGCTTCGGCATGATCATCGGGATCTGCACCGATTCCCAGGCGAGCCGCTTGAGCCCGAGCGCGAGGCGCACCTTCTCGGCGAAGGGCGACCAGTCGAAGTGATGCAGGATGAGGCGGGACATGGGTTTTCCACCACGGCGGCACGCGGCTCTGTTCGCGCACTATAAGCGCTGGTTGGAAAAAAAACAGGAAGGCCTGTTTCTTTTTGAACGTCGCTCGTATACTGGGCAGCCATGGACGAGCAAACCGTTCGGCGCTTCCTCGACGGCATGAAATACGAGGCCGAGCGCACGGCGCCTCCCGAGGACTTTCCGCAGCTGCCCGAAATTCCGGGCGGCCGCTACGTCGATCCCGAGTTTCTCGCGCTCGAAGCGCGCTACCTCTGGCAGAAGAGCTGGTTGTACGCCTGTCACACGGATGAGTTGCCGAGCGCCGGCAGCTACGTCGTCTGCAAGAAAACCGGCTCGCCGATCCTCATCGTGCGCGGCAAAGACGACGTGATCCGCGCCTTCTACAACACGTGCCGCCATCGCGGCGCGCCCGTGGTGGGTGATGCGAGCGGGACGGCGAACGGTTTCGTCTGCAAGTATCACGGCTGGACGTATGCGCTCGATGGCGCCTTGATCAATCTGCGCGACAAGCGGGACTTCGTCGGCCTCGACACCTCTTGTCGCTCGCTCACTCCCGTGCGCTGTGAGCGCTTCTACAACTGGGTCTTCATCAACGAAGACCCGGCGGCGCAGGCACTCCATGAGCACTTTGCGCCATTCGGTGAATTCTTCCGCCAGTTCCAGCCCGAAACGTATCGGTTCGTGAGGCACGAGGCGTTCGACGTCCGCTGCAACGTGAAGGTGTTGCTCGATGCGTTCCTCGAAACGTACCACCTGAAATCGATCCACCAGAACACCGTCGATCGGTTTCTCGATCACCGCGGCACGACCATTGCGCTCTATCGCAACGGGCATTCGCTCATGGTGACGCCGAACCGCCGACCGGACTGGGTGGACCCCGGCACCAAGGGCATGCGTCGCATCGAGACCGTGACCGAGGTGGCGGCGAAGAACAACGCCTCGTTCAACTTCTTTCCGAATCTCGTCGTCCCCGTCGATCCGACCGGCGCGCCGTTTCTCACCTTCTGGCCGACTTCGCCCACGACGATGCGCATCGAAGTCGATTGGTTCGCGCCGGACTGGGGCGGTGGGCCGTTGCCGGAGCGCTGGCCGATACGGATCCAGAACTTCGATCGCATTCTCGATGAGGACCTGCAGTTTGCGGCCGCCATCCAGGAGTCGGTGCAATCGCCCGGGTTCCGGGGCATGACGCTCAACTATCAGGAGCGGCGGCTCTATCATTGGCACGAGGAGCTCGACCGGCGGATCGGCGTCGAACGGATCGCGCCGGCGCTGCGCGTGCCGCAACTCCTCGCGCGATATCACGAGAACTGATGGCGCTGCCACTCGGAGGGCACGGCATGGCGCAGCTCGGTAGCATCATTGCCTGCGGTGCTTACGTTCCGAGATTGCGTCTGCCGCGCGCCGTGATCGGCGCAGCAACGGGCTGGCTGAGCGCGCCCAACACCCAGCGCGGCTCCGGCGCGCGTGCGATCTGCAACTGGGACGAGGACGCGGTCACTTTGGCCGTGGCAGCGGCGCGGAGCGCACGCTCGGCGTGTTCCGCAGAGCGCATCGACTGCCTCTACCTTGCTTCGACGAGCCTGCCGTTCGCGGATCGAGACTGTGCGGCACTCGTCGCGAGCGCGCTCGATCTGCCCGCGACGCTGGAAACGCTGAACGTCACGACGACTCTGCGAGCTGGCACGAGCGCACTGGCAAATGCCGCGCGCCGGTGCGATTCGCGCGTCCTGGTCGTCGCCTCCGATGCACGCACCGCGCGTCCCGGCAGCTCGCAAGAGCTGCAATACGGCCATGGTGCGGCGGCGGTTCTCGTCGACCCATCCGTCACCCCGTCCGCACTGGCGTCTCTGCTCGCCGTCGAGCAAGTCGCGCACGATTTCGTGGATCACTATCGCGCGGCCGGGGAGCCGTTTGACTATCGCTTCGAGGACCGCTGGATACGCGACGAGGGCTACGCGAAGCTGGTTGCCGACGCGCTCGTGAGGGCGCTGAGAGGGGCGGGCGTCAATCCAGCCGATGTGCGTCATCTCGCGATGCCCGGACCCCCCGATGTCATCAAGCGTGTCGTGCAGATCGCGCAGCTTACACAGGCGACGCCGAGTGAAGCGCTCGGTGCCACATGCGGAGATGCGGGTGCAGCGCAGCCGCTCTTGATGTTGGCGGACGTGCTCGAGCGTGCGCAGCCCGGTGAGCTACTGTTGCTGGTCGGTTTCGGGCAAGGGGTGGACGTGCTCCTGTTGCGCACTGAGACCGCACTCGCGCAGCGTCGTTCGCGGCCGCTTCAGAGCACGTTGGCGCGCGGCATCGAGGAGAACAGCTATGTGCGATATCTCTCGCACGCGGGTCTTCTCGACGTGGACTTCGGTATGCGCGCGGAGCACGACAATCGCACGGCGCAGACGGTCGCGTGGCGCAAGCATCGGGTGTTGACGGCGTTCATCGGCGGCCGATGCACGCGTTGTGGCACCGTGCAATTTCCGCCGGCCCACGCCTGCGTGAACCCGGAATGCCGTGCCCTCGATACACAGATCGACTATCCCCTTGCGGACACGACGGGTCGCATCAAGTCGTTCACCGAAGACTGGCAGGCTTACTCGCCGCGTCCGCCGGCGATCTACGGGAATATCGAGCTCGCCGAGGGCGGTAATCTCCTCATGGAGCTCACGGACGTCGCGCCGGGCCAGCTCGCGGTCGGCGATCCGGTGCACTTCACGTTTCGCGTGAAGGACGTCGATCGCCGGCGTGCATTCCGGCGGTACTTCTGGAAAGCGACGAAGGAGTAGCCCATGGCGAGCGGTATTCGCGACAAGGTGGTGATTCTCGGTATGGGCTGCTCGAAATTCGGGGAGCGCTGGGATCAGGGTTACGACGATCTCATGCTCGAAGCGTTTGGCGAAGCGCTCGCCGATGCCGGTATCGAGCGCGACGCGATCGGCGCTGCCTGGCTCGGCGTATTTTTCGACGAGCAGAGCACCGGCAAGTCGCCCATCCCGCTGTCGATGGCGTTGCGGTTGCCGAATATCCCCGTCACACGCGTGGAGAATCTGTGTGCAACGGGCACCGAGGCCTTGCGGGGTGCGGCATACGCCGTGGCTGCGGGCGCGTGCGACATCGCGCTGGCGATGGGCGTGGAGAAATTGAAAGACACCGGCTACGCGGGCCTACCGGAGCGAACGAAGGGTACGTTCGAAGATCTCTATCTACCCAACAGCACCGCGCCGGGCGCTTTCGCGCAGCTCGCCAGCGCGTACGCCGCGAAGCACGGATACAGCATAAACGAGCTGCGCCAGGCCATGGCTCATGTGTCCGCGAAGAGTCACGAGAACGGGGCGCGCAATCCCAAAGCACATCTGCGCAAGCGCGTGAGCGAAGCACAGGTTCTCGCGGCGCCGACCATCGCATATCCGCTCGGGACCTACGACTGCTGCGGCGTCAGCGATGGAGCGGCGTGCGCCATCGTGACCACACCCGCGATCGCGCGCGCGCTGGGCAAGCGCGACGTCGTCACCATCAAGGCCTTGCAGCTCGTGCCGAGCAACGGTGTCGAGATGGGACACCAGGCTTGGGATGGAAGCCATACGCTGACGACACCGCTCGCGGCGCGACGGGCGTATGCAGAGGCGGGCATTCGCGACCCGAGCAAAGAGATCGATTTGATGGAGGTGCACGATTGCTTCTCCATCACGGAGCTCGTGCTCATGGAGGATCTCGGATTTTCCGAGCCCGGGTGCGCCCCCCATGACATTCGTGACGGCCGTTACGATCGCGACGGTGCGATCCCCTGTCAGATCGACGGTGGGCTCAAGTGCTTCGGTCATCCGATCGGCGCGACGGGACTGCGCATGGCCTACGAGGTCTACCTCCAGCTGCTCGGGCGTGCCGGTGAGCGGCAACTTTCCCAGCCGGCGCTCGGGCTCACTCACAATCTCGGTGGCATTCCCAATCGCAACGTCGCGAGTGTCGCCATCTTCGGGCTGCACGCCCCGTGAGGTCTCGCCATGAATGAAACACTCCTGACACGCATCGAGCGCGAGCAACTCGAGCCCCGCTGGCGTCCCGCGTGGGACAAGCTCAACGAGCTGACGGGCTCGGCGACATTCGTCGAAGTCTTCGCACAGGCGCCGGATCTGCTCGATTTCGTGATGAACAAGTTCTACGTCGGCCTGTTCTTCGGGGGTACGGTCGCGCAGCGCTACAAACAACTCGCGCGGCTCAGACTGTCCCTGCTGCACGGTTGTCGGACATGCAACAAACAGAATGTTCCGGGCGCACTCGAGGCGGGCTTCACGCGCGCGCAAATCGATGCGCTCATAGCGGGCGATACCGCGCCATTCACGGCAGCGGAGCGCGCCGTGATCGCGTATGCCGAGCAAGTGGCGCTCACGAATGCGGAAGGGGAGATGACGCCCACACTGTTTGCGCAGCTGCGTGAGCATTTCACCGAGGCGCAGATCCTCGAGTTGGGCACGGTGATGGCGATCATCTCCGGGATGGCGAAGCTGTCGTTCGTGCTGAATCTCGTCGAGAAGGAATCGTACTGTCCGTTCGCGAACGCCGCCGCGTGATGCCGCCGGCGGCGGCCATGTCACACGCCAAATGGGCTACCGGCCGTCGATGCGGAAGTAGTCCGGTATGCCTGCGGGCCAGTCCTCGCCCCATTGCTGTCGTCCGCCGTCGACCGCGAGCGTCTCGCCCGTGATGAATTGGCCGGTGGGCCCGCTCAAGTAGACCACCGCGTTCGCGATGTCGAGCACCGAGCCGAGACGCCGCATCGGGTTGGAATTCTTGAACTGCTCGGCCGCCGCTCGCGGATACATGTTGAGACCGTCGGAAGCGATCGAACCCGGTGCGACGCAATTCACGCGGACATTGAACGGGGCCCATTCGACCGACAGCGTCTTGCTGAGATAGATGACGCCCGCTCGCGCCGCGCACGTATGCGCAACCTGGGGCATCCCGCGGTTCACCACGGCAACGATGTTCACGATGCTGCCGGACACTTTGCGTTCGCTCCATTGGCGGGCCGCACTCTGCATCATGTACCAGGTGCCGTTCAGGTTGGTGTCGATGACCGCGAGCCAGCCCTTGACGGTGAAATCGAGCGCGGCTTGCGGGTACTGACCGCCGCCGTTGTTGACGAGCACGTCGAGTCTGCCGAAGCGCTGCCACGTTTCTGCAATCAGGGCGTCCACCTGCTCCGGATCGCGGATGGTCATGGCACGCGTCATGACCTCTTTGCCAAGATATTTGCGAATGCCCGCAGCCGTTTCCGCGAGCTTCTCGCTGCGTCGACCGCAGATGACTACATTCGCGCCGAGCCGCGCCAGAACGTAAGCAATGCCACGGCCGATGCCGCTGCCGCCACCGGACACCACGAAAACCTGGTTCTCGAGGAGATCCGCGCGGTAGGCGAGCGGTGCGTGTGCGAGCTCTTCGTCACTCGGACCCCAGCTCTTCGGGGGATCGAGGGGTACTCGACCCCGTTCCGTGTCGTTGTTCATTGCTACCTGAAGTCCGTAAGTCCGCGGCCCCATTATAAGGAGTATTCTCTCATAAAAAAAACAGGACTGACTGTTTGTTAACGAACGACACCGTGATAGGTTTGGCACTCAGTGGACGGGGGCCGCGCGGGCGGTTCAGGGGGATATATGTCCAGAGTGACCTTTCTTTCGCGGATGACGGTGAAAGCCGGGCGCGAAGCGGAGTACGAGCGACTCTGCAAAGAGCTCGCCGCAGAGACCCGCGCGCGCGAGCCACACGTCATCTACTACGAGTTCTTCAGGCTCCGTGAGCCGCGGCGCTATGCCGTGCTGGAGTCGTTCCCGAGCGCGGCCGCTGAGCATGAACACCTCGCCAGCGAGTGGTTCAAGAAATTCGCGCCCGGGATCATCGAATGCCTCGACGGCACGTACGTGCGCGAATACCTGGATGCTTTCTGAGCGCCCCAATGCAAACCGAAGACCTCGCGCGGTTACGCATCAGCGTCACGACGATCGGTGACCTCCTGCTGACCGCGGCCGATCGCTATCCCGACACCCTTGCGCTCGTTTTTCCACACAGTCAGCTGACTTACTCACAGCTGGCAGAGCGGGCGCTACATCGCGCGCGGAGCTTGCGCGCGCTCGGCGTTCGACCGCGCGATCACGTGGGCATCCTCATGCACACGTGCCCCGAGTTCGTGGAGCTGTTCTTCGCCATCGCGCTCTGCGGTGGCGTGATCGTGCCGATCAACGCTCGCTACAAGGCTGCGGAGCTGGCGTACGTGATCGAGAACGGCGATCTGGTGACGGTCGTCACGACCGACGCCGTCGCCGACCATGTGAATTTCATAGAGCGGCTCACGCAAGCCTTGCCCGGGCTGGCAGCGAACGCGGACCCCAGCCGACTCGCCATTCCGAGCGCGCCGAAGCTCCGCAATCTGGTCGTGCTCGGTGAGTCTGCGCCGCCCGGATTCGTGACCGAGCGGCAATTCGCTGCCGGAGCGGATGCAGTCGATGAGCTGGGTGTGCATCGCGCGCGTCTCGGCGTGCGAGTACGCGATGTCGGCCTGATGCTGTACACCTCTGGAACGACCGCGAACCCCAAGGGCTGCCTCATCAGCCACGAAGCACAGGTCCGCAATAGCATGACGCTCGGGCGGCACCGCTATCGCCTCACGCACGCCGACAAATTCTGGTCGCCTCTGCCGATGTTCCACATCGCCTCGGTGCTGCCCATGCTCGCGATCTTCGATGTGGGGGGCACCTATCTCACGATGGGCCACTTCGACGCGGGCGTCGCACTCCGCATGCTGAAAGAGCACCAGGTGACAGCCACCTATCCGTGCTTCGTCACGATCATGCAGGGGCTCATCTATCACCCGGATTTTCCGCACACGGACCTGAGCCGCATTCGCTTGATGAATTCGAACTTCGCCGTGCAGCCGCCGGGTGTCGCCGAATCGATCATGAAAGCCATGCCGACTGCGGTGCAGGTAGGAAGTTTCGGGATGACCGAGACGGCAGGCACCGTGTGCACAGGCGCGCCGGACGAGTCGGAGGTCCTGCGAATCACGCGGCTCGGCAAGCCACTGCCGGGCTTGGAAGTCCGCATCGTCGATCCGGAAACGGGGCAGGACGTGAGTCCGGGAAGCCGCGGCGAGGTGCTCGTGCGCGGCTACAGTCTGCTCGAAGGCTATTACAAGGATCCGGAGAAGACGGCGCAGTCACTCGACGCACAGGGTTGGTATCACACCGGGGACATCGGTTCGCTCGACGAGCATGGCACGATCATGTTTCACGGCCGCTTCAAGGACATGCTGAAAGTGGGCGGTGAAAACGTCGCCGCCGCGGAGATCGAGGCGCTGCTCGGGCGTCACCCGGCCGTGAAGCTGGCACAGGTCGTGGGCATTCCCGACGCGAAATATGCAGAAGTGCCCGTGGCGTTCGTCGAGCTGAAGCCCGACCAGCCGGCCAGCGAGAGCGAGCTCATCGAGTACTGCCGCCGGGAGGTATCGGGATTCAAGGTTCCCCGCCTCGTGCGCTTCGTGACCGAATGGCCGATGTCCACCAGCAAGATTCAGAAGTTCCGCCTGCGCGAGCAACTGCTGCGCGAGCTGGGGCTCAGCTCAGGCGGTCCAGCATGAGCGCGCGCTTCGGACCGATCATGCAAAACGGCTACGTCGTGCGCGATCTCGAGCGCGCCATGCATCACTGGACGCAGGTCGTCGGTGTCGGGCCGTTCTTCGTGCTCGAGCACATCGAATTCGCCGAGCTGCTCTTTCGCGGCGAGCCGACGCGCATCGATCTGACCGTCGGGGTCGCGTATTGGGGCGATGTGCAAGTCGAGCTCATATACCAAGAGGGCACTGCACCCTCCATTTACAGCGAGTATGCCGCCGCGAAAGGCGAGGGGCTGCAACACGTCGGCGTCATGACGGATTCTGTCGAGGCGCACCTGCAGGAGCTGCGGGCCGTCGGCGTGAAGCCCGTGCAGTGGGGCGCAACCGCGGCGGGGATCCGTTTTGCGTATGTCAATACGGATCAACATTCCGGAGGCATGATCGAGTTGATCGAGCGCGGACGCGCAATCGAGTCGTTCTTCAACATGGCCCGCGAAGCGGCGCGCGACTGGAACGGACGTGATCCGATTCGCCGGATTGGATGAGCGGAGTCGCGCATGACACCTGCCGCGCTTCGCCCGGTGCAGATCGCCTACCACGTACCCGACCCCGAAGCGGCGGCGCTCGAGTGCGCTCGGACTTACGGCTGGGGGCCGTTCTTCCTCATGGCGCATATCCCGCTCGAGCGGTGCTTCTATCGCGGACGCCCCAGCGCCTTCGACCATACCTCGGCTTATGGTCAAGCCGGTGACCTCATGGTCGAGCTCATTACGCAGCACGGCGATGCGCCTTCTGCGCTCCGCGATATGTATGCGGCCACCGAGACTGGATTGCATCACATGGCGTTCTTCGTGCCGAAGCTGAGTGAAGCACTCGCCGCCGCCCGGGAGCGGGGACTCGATGTCGCACTGGAGGCGTGCACGTCGGGCGTGGAGTTCGCAATGGTGGATGCACGGAGCAAGGTGGGCCACATGCTCGAGCTCTATGAGGCGAGTGCGGAGCTGCAGCGCTTCTATGCGTACGTGCGGCGCAAGGCTCAAGGCTGGAATGGCGCAGATCCCGTGCGAAGACTCACATTATGAGACTGCAAAACAAGGTTGCGGTGATACTCGGCGCCGCCGGCCGCAACAACATGGGCCAGGTCATCGCGCGCCGCTTTGCTGCGGAAGGGGCGCGCGTCGTCGTCGCCGGACGGAACGAGCAGGAGCTCGCGGCCCTCGCGAGTGAGCTCGCCGGTGAGCATTTCGCGTGCGATGTGACGCGCAAGGTGGATGTCGAGGCACTTGTCGAGGCTGCCGTTCGCCGCTGCGGTCGGATCGACGTCGCGGTGAATTGCACCGGATGGGCACCGCTCTCGAAGCTCCTCGAAACCACCGAGGAAGAGCTCGACCGCTTGAGCGCGCTCCAGTTCAAGGGTACGTACTTCTTCCTGCAGACGATGGTTCGCGCAATGGCGGCATCCGGCGGCGGATCCATCATCCAGATGAGCTCCGCCTCCGTGCACGCGCTTCTATACAACCACGCAGGCTACATCGCGACGAAGGCGGCGGGAGAGGCTCTGGTGCGTTGTTTCGCGAATGAGTTCGGTGCGAAGAACATCAAGGTGAACACCATCGCGCCGGGCCTGACCGCCTCGCCGATGACAGTGAAGGAAATGAGTCTGCCGGGCCTCGTGGACGCATTCGTCAAGGAGTACCCCCTGGGGCGAATCGGCACCGCGGCGGACGTGGCGAACGCGGCCCTCTGGCTCGCGACGGATGAGAGCTTCATCACGGGGCAGGTGCTGCAGGTCAATGGTGGACTGACCTTGCGGCGCAATCCATCGGCAAAAGAAATTTCGGCGAGCTTGCGAGCCGCGGCGGCGGCCGCAGGCTCTACTTCCAGAAGCTGAACGCGCAATCGATTGCGGAGACCTCGATGGCTGCAAATTACAGAGTGGCATGGCCGATGAGCCTGAATGCACCCGCGGATTCGCTGGAGGCGAAACAGCCGCCAGTGGACGACGGGCTCGATGTGCCGGATCCCGCGCGCTATTACTCCCGTGAGTTCATGCAGCTCGAATGGGAACGTCTGTGGCCTCGGGTGTGGCTGCTTGCGGGCGTGACGAGCGACGTGCCCGAGCCCGGCGACTACTTCGTCTTCGAGATCGGGCACGAGGAAATCATCGTCGTCCGTCAGCAGCACGGCGGCCTCAAGGCCTTCTACAACGTGTGTCCGCATAGAGGTAATCGCATTTGCCTCAACGAGCGCGGAAGTGTCGACCGCTTCACCTGCGCATTTCACTCCTGGCAGTTCACCTGCAGCGGCAAGCTCGAACGCATCACGGATGAGGAGACATTCCAGCCCAAGCTGATCGCGCATCGACCGGGCCTCACGGAGGTGCGCTGCGATTCGATCGGTGGGCTCATCTTCATCAATCTCGACGGCCGCGCGCCGCCGCTGCGCGAGTGGATCGGGCTACCGCCGGGGTACATCGAAAACTACGAGATCGACAAAATGCACGTCGTGCGTCACGTGCGTAGCGAATGGCGCGCAAACTGGAAGACCGGAGTCGATGCATTCTACGAGACGTATCATTTGCCGCACATCCACCCGCAGACCCAGACCGTGATGGAGGATTTCAGTCAATACGATCTGTACCCCAACGGATTCAGTCGCATGATCGTGCCGCTCTGTGTGAAGTCGCACCGCGTCGCCGACCAGGAGAGCGTCGATGCGGGTTTGCGCTTCATGATGCAAGACGCCGGCATGAACCCGGACGAGTTCAAGGGCACGGCGCGTGAAGTGCGTGCAGCCATCCAGGCGGCGAAGCGCGCGCGTGCGCAACGTCTCGGGCTCACGCACTACGACAAGCTCACCGATGGTCAGCTCACGGATAGCTGGGCAACCGGCTACTTCCCGAACGTGCAGATCGGCATGCATCCGGAAGGGGTGTTCATCATGCGCTTTCTGCCGCATGCGACGGATCCGGAGCGCTTTTACTACGACAACATGACCCTGTTTCGGTACGTTGATGATCCGCACTACACCGTGCCCGCATGGATGGGGTTGCCGCCCGGCACGGACGTCTCCGGCGCAACGCGGCCGAACATCGAGCACGTGGGGCCGGACGAGCGGCCGAATCTGGGCGAGGTGCTCGATCAAGATGTCGAGCTCGTCGCAGCCGTTCAGCGAGGAGTGAAGTCGCGAGGTTTCCGGGGACCGCTCTGGAGCGACCAGGAGCAGCGCGTGCGGCATTTCCATCGCGAGCTGGATCGCTACATCAACCTCCAGAAATGAGGCGCATGCCCGTCGATTGAGGGCGCGACGCAGCCCGTCCTCCGCAATCGGCGCGCAGCGCTCTGAAACGGCTCGCCCGGCGCGCCGCGTCGCCCGCGTCCGCGCTATGGACCTTGGCCGTTGAAATACGACGAGACAGACCTATTTCGCCTCGCCGTCAGTCCGAAATGGCGGGGAGCATCGTGGAGAAGAGATCGGCGTCAGCCAGCGCCCGAGCCCGGAAGGGCGGATGGTTTCCTGTCGCGCTGTCCTGCGCAGTGCTGAGCCTAATGGTGAGCGACCTGACGGGCTGCTCACCGGGCACCTTGCATGGGGCGACGCCCGCTAAGGCGGCGGAATCGAGTGCCGCCGCGCCGCCCGCTACGCAGCCGGCCCCTGCGTCTCCGACGGTGACGCTGCCGGACTTCGCCAGCCTGGTCGAGCGCTACGGCAAAGCCGTCGTGAACGTCGAGGTCACCAGCCACCCGCGAACCGCCCGGAATTCGTTCGGTCCGGAGGACGATCCGTTCTTCGAGTTCTTCCGGCGCTTTGGCATCCCGGCGCCGATACCGCAGCCCGATGACCGAGCGCCGATCCTGCGCGGCTCCGGCTCGGGATTCATCGTGAGCCCGGATGGCTACATCCTCACCAACGCGCACGTCGTGGACAACGCCGATGAAGTGCGCGTCCGCCTGACCGACCGGCGCGAGTTCACCGCGAAGGTGATCGGCAGCGATCGGCGCACGGACGTCGCCGTCCTCAAGATCGATGCAAAGAACCTTCCCGTCGTGCGCATCGGCGATCACACGAAACTGCGCCCGGGGGAGTGGGTGCTCGCGATCGGTTCCCCATTCGGCCTCGAAAATTCCGTCACCGCGGGCATCGTGAGTGCGACCTCGCGCGCCGGCGTCGGCGAGAGCGATGTGCCCTTCATCCAGACGGACGTCGCGGTGAACCCCGGCAACTCCGGTGGGCCACTCTTCAACTTGCGCGGTGAAGTCGTCGGCATCAACTCGATGATCTTCAGCCGTACGGGCGGCTACATGGGGATATCGTTCGCCATCCCGATCGACGTCGCGATCAACGTACGCGATCAGCTCATCAAGACGGGGCGTGT
>CAZFTZ010000306.1:0-8387 GCA_964521875.1 uncultured Cellulomonas sp.
GACGAGGGCTCCGGCGACGCGGAGTCGGTGGGCGCGGGAGTCGGGTTCGCCGCCGCGGTCGCCTCGCCGTACGCCTGCAGGACGAGGTCCGTGAACGCGGAGGCGTCGTCGACCTTGCCGGTGAACTCGTGCCCGCCGACCACCACGAGCGGTGCGGTCGTCAGCGCGTCGACGCCGTCGAACGGCACCGCGAGGCTGGCCCGCGAGGTCGCCTGCGTCACCCAGCGCTCGTAGTGGTGGCTCCGGATGCATTTCTCGGTGCCGGCCGCGGTGACGCCGGCGTTAGTCACGAGGTCGACGAGCTCGTCGTCGGACAGCCCGGCGGTGCCGAACGTCGCCTGCGCGGCGAACAGCGCGTCGTTGACGGCGAGCGCCTGGTCCGGGTCGCCGTTGACGACGCACGCCATCGCGTTGGCGGCACGCAGCGCGTAGTCGTACCCGGCGTCCTCGAGGTTCGGTGTCGCCTCGGGCGTCGGCGTGCCCGACGAGGTCGGGGTGGGGGTCGGCGTGGGCGTCGCGGTGTCGGTCGGGGTCGCCGCGGGCGTGGTCGGGCTCGGGGTGAACGACTCGCGCGCCGACGGGACCGCCACCGGGTGGAGCTCGAGCGTCACCGTGCCGGACGACTGGGTGACCCAGTCCTCGATCGACGCGCCGTTCGTCGTCCAGAACGCGGCGGAGGCCGGGTCGGAGTAGTCGACGTAGGCGACGATCTGGGTCACGCCCGACGAGGAGAGGTCCGTGGTCGGGACCGGGGTGCCGTCGTCCGGCAGCGGCTCGGCGCCGGTGGTCGCGTAGGTCGTCGTGCCGTCGCTCTGGAGCACCAGGCCGTCCGAGGCCATGTTCGCCGGGCCGCGCCGGCTCGAGGCGATCCCGGCGCGCACCGCCAGGCCGGCGCCGGCGACCACGGCGAGAGCCACGACGACGACCCCGACCCGCAGCGCGATGCGCCGCTGCCTGGCTCGTCGTGCTCGTCGTGCCCGCTCGATGCGGGCGAGCTCCCGGTCCTGGACGCGGCGCTCCTTCGCGCCGACCTTCTGCTTGCGGGACCGCTGGTAGCTCACCGAGCCTGCCTTCCTCGTGGAGCGTGCGCCGTCGCACGACCCTCCCGGGCGGGAGGGTAGACCACACCGTGGCACCCTCATCTGGGCTTTCGGTCGCGGTTTGCTGTGAGGACGCCGAGAGTCAGCGCAGCGGGTCCATCGACAGCGCGGTCGCCGTCGACAGCGCCACCGGCACCGCGTCGAGATAGGCGCGTGCGACGACCGCCGGGTCCAGACCGGTGGCCGCCACCTGCTCGGTGTCGTTCTCCTCGTGCGCCAGGACGGCGGCCAGCGCCTGGCCGAGCGGTCCGGCGTTGATCTCCAGGGCCAGCGCCACCTCGGGGGAGACCCCGGCGCGCTGCAGCAGCGACTCGACGCCGATCCGCTGCTGGCTGGCCACGGCGGACAGCAGCCCGACGGTGTAGCCGGCGTCCTCGTCGGTCAGCTCACGGCAGGTCAGCGCGCGCGTCAGCACGGTCCACAGCGGGCCGATCGCGTTGGGCCGGGCGTCGATCAGCGAGGCCATCGCCAGCGCCGCCAGCCGGTGCGGGCCGAGCAGGATGACCGCGTGCCGCAGCGAGTCGACCGTGTGGTGCAGCGCGAACTGGCTCGAGTTGACGACGTGCAGCACACGGATCGACAGCTCGGGGTCGGCCTCGACCATCTTCGCGACGGCCGACAGATCGATGTCCGGCTCGGACAGCAGGCTGATCACCTCGAGGCACTGCAGCTCGCCGGCCTTCGCCTTGCGGAGCGGACCGTCGGGCTCGCGCTTGAGCAGCGGGCCCTGGAGCAGGTCGGCGCCGTCGGCGAACGCCCGCTTCTGCTGGTTGGGTGTCGTGACGCCCTCGGCGATCACCTTGCCGTGCAGCCGGTGCGCGTGCGCGGCCAGGTCGCGCAGCCGGTCGGCGTCCTTGCGGACGTCGACCTTGACCGCCCAGGCGGCCGGCAGGAAGGCGTCCTGCTCCTCGCTGCCGGTGTAGTCGCCCAGCACGATCTCCACGCCGCGGGTGCGCAGCGCGGCGGTCTGGTGGCGCACGCCCGGCTCGGCGGCCATCGCGCCGGTCAGCTCGAGCATCAGGCCGTGCATGCTCAGCGGCATCGGCGTCTCGCCGGACACCAGCCGGTGGGTGGCGCGCAGCATGACGGGGCGGTCGCCGCCGAGGGTGGACAGGTCGAGCGCGCCGTACTCGGACTCGGTGACCTGCTCGACCTCGTTCTCGGGGAACCAGGAGCCGTCCGACGTGGCGACCGACGTGCGCAGCGCCCAGGCGCGCACCGTGCGGCTCTTCTCGACCAGGGGCTGGCGGAAGATCGCGACGTGCGAGTTGCGGGCGCGGACCAGCGCGGGCAGAGCGGTCGCTCCGGCCGGGAGCGGCTCCGACGACATGACAGGCCTCCTGAGGGACGGCGATGTCGTCCCATCGGTCGGGACCGGGCGAACCTGAGGAATCAGGCGAGCGGGGCGCGCAGCGGCAGGTCCTCGTCGAGCACGGTCTGCAGCGCCCGGCCGCTCGCGCAGTGCACGACGACCGGGGCCAGCAGGTCGGCGGTGGGCGCGAGCCGCTCTCCCACGCCGGGGTGGACGACCGCGAGCAGCACGACGTCGCCGCCCTCGGGGCCGCACACCGCGTCCAGCACCGGACGCGGGATCGTCGGGCGGTAGTCCGGGAACACCAGGCCGGGGCTGACGGCGAACAGCCGGACGTCGTCCGGGCCGTGCAGCGCGAACAGGAAGCCGATCTCGTCCAGCGCGTCGAGGTCGTACTCGGTGCCGGGCAGGCCGGGCAGCGGCTCGACGAGCCGGAGCCGGGACAGGACCGCGTACGGCCCGGACGGCGTGGTGACGGTCAGGTGCGGGGCGGCGGTCGCGTTCACTGGAGGAAGTCCAGCAGGCTCGGCTGGAGCACGCGCGCGCCGGCGGACAGCGCCCCCTGGTAGGCAACCTCCTGCATCTGGACCTGCATCAGCACCTCCGCCATGTCGATGTCCTCGACGCCGGACAGCTGCGAGCTGACCGTCAGCGACTGGGACGACAGGTCCGACTGCATCGACTCCACCACCTTCTGCGTCGAGCCGTTCGCCGACGCCGCGGTGAGCAGCTTCTGCATCCGGGCGTCGATGTCGGTGAGCTTGTCGGTGACGGGGGTGCCGGCGCGCAGGTCCGCGGAGATGCCGGCGAGCAGCGAGAACACCGAGTCGGCGCCGTCGCCGAACGCCTCGGAGCCGTCGGTGTCGACGCGCACGGTGGTGTTGGGGCCGATGCGCCGCTGCACGGACGCGTCGGCGGAGCCGGTCCAGGCGTAGGTGGTGACGGGGTTCGCCGGGTCGGTGGTGTCCACCGAGACCGAGAACGCGGTGCCGGCGTCGGACGTGCCGGCGAACACCGTGCGCCCCATGTACTTGGTGTTCGCCTGGGACAGGATGCCGTCGCGCAGCCCGTCGATGTTGTCGGCGAGCGCGTCGAGCGAGGTCTGCCCCAGCCCGCCGTTGCCGCTCTGCACCACGAGATCGCGGGCGTTGCGCAGGTACGACAGCGTGGTCGTCAGCGCGGTGTCCACGGTGGTGAGCCACGAGTCGCCGTCGGTGGCGTTGCGCGTGTACTGGTCGATCTGCCGGCCGGTGGCCCGCAGGTGCATCGCCTGACCGGCCGCAGCGGGGTCGTCGGACGGCACCGTGATCCGCTTGCCGCTGGACATCTCGCCCTGCAGCCGGGCCATCGCGGAGAGGTTCGTCTGCAGGTTGCGCAGCGTCGAACGCTGGATGGTGGTGTGGGTCACGCGCTGGATCACGTCCGTCACCTCCCGACCGTTCCGGTCTTGTTGATGAGGGTGTCGAGCATCTCGTCGAGCGTGGTCAGCACGCGGGCGGCGGCCTCGTAGGCGCGCTGCATCGCGATCAGGCCGGCCGTCTCCTCGTCGGTGTCGACGCTCGCGTTGGCGAGCTGGTCCTGCTCTGCGGAGGCCCGTGCCGCCTCGGCGACCGTGCTGCGCGACTGCGCGGCCGAGCTGCGGTTGCCGATCTCGACCACGGCCTTGCTCCACACCGCGTCGGCGCCGCTCGTCGAGGTGGCCAGGTCCGCGATCTCCTGGGCCACCGACGAGTCGTAGCCGCCGAGCGTCGGGTCCGCCACGCCGATCTCCTCGGCCGCCTGCGGGACGACCGACAGCCCCAGCGCCGGCGGCCCGGCGAAGCCGGGGGTGCCCAGCGTGAAGAAGTCGCCGACCGGGGTGACCGTCGACCCGGGCGGGTCCGCGACCGGCAGCGAGCCGCTGTAGACGCCGTTCACCGTGGTGGCCAGCGTCGTGGCGACCTCGTCGAGCCGCTTGGCCGCCTCGGCGAGGACACCGCCGGTGCCGTTGCCGCTCGCGTCGGCGGGCGCCAGGACGGACAGCTCGCCGGCGACGGTGCCGCCGGTGGGCACCACCTGCTGGCCGGGCTTGTCCGCCCACTCCAGCCAGACCCCCTGCGGGGTGACGGACGAGCCGTCGGTGCCGTAGCCGGCCACCTGGCTGAAGTCCTGCGCGCCGGCGACCGCCAGCTCGCGCGCGCCGACGCCGAAGACGAGCGCGTTGCCGCCGACGTAGACGTCGACCATGCCGTCCTGGCGGGTCTGCGGCGTGGCGCCGACCAGCCCGGCGAGCTGGGTGAGCGCCTGGTCGCGCGCGTCCTCGAGCTCGTTGGCCTGCCCGCCGGAGTTGGTGATGTCGAGGATCCGCTTGTTGAGGTCTGCGACGTTCGCGGCGAGCGCGTTGACCTGGCCGACGAGGCTCACCGTCGTGGTGCGCGCGTCGCCCCACTGGGTGGCGATGTTGTCGTACCGGTCGTGGACCATGTCGGCGAGCTGGCGGGCGTCGTCGAGCAGCACGGAGCGCGTGGAGACGGTGTCGGGGGAGTTGGCGACGTCGTGCCAGTCGTTCCAGAAGGTCGACAGCTGCGTCGCCAGCCCGGTGTCGCTCGGCTCGCCGAGGCCGGACTCCAGCGTGGTGTAGGCGCTCGCGCGGGCGGCGAGGTAGCTCGCCCCGCTCGTCTGCGAGCGGAGCTTGGCGTCAAGGAACGGGTCGGTGGCGCGGGAGATGCTCGTGACGCGCACACCGGAGCCGACACCGTCGCCGGTGGAGAACATCGAGGCGACCTGCACCGTCGAGACGGCGCCCAGGTCGGCGCGCTGGCGGGTGTAGCCGTCGGTGTTGGCGTTGGCGACGTTCTGGCCCGCCACGTCGAGCGCGGTGCGCTGCGCGATGAGGGAGGAGAGCGCCGTGCTGATCCCGGAGAAGGTGCTCATGGCCGTCCTTCAGATCGAGCGGTCGAGCAGGAGGGCGGCCGGGGTCTCCGGGCGCGGCTGACCGGAGCCGTCGTAGGTGGCGACGCTCTTCTCCAGGGTGGCGAGCGTCTCCTGCGTGGCGCGGTGGGACATCGCCAGCAGCTCGCGGTTGTCGTCGGCCAGCCGGCCGATCTCCGAGGTGAGCGAGGCGAACGCGTCGCGGTGCGAGCGCAGCAGCTCGTCCCACGGCGCCGGGGCTGCCACGGCGAGCTCGCCGAGGCTGGCGGCCGGGGAGACGCGGAGCGAGGCGGCGACGTCCTCGACCTCGACGGCGCGCGCGATCTCCGCGGAGCGGATCTCGTCGAGCACCGCCTCGACCTCGCGTGTCGCCTGGGGCAGCCAGCGGCTCCGGCCGGCGGTGAGCACGAGCTGCTCCTCCTCCAGCTTGAACAGGAGCATCTCGAGGAGGCGGCGCTCGCGCCACAACGCCTCGGACAGGCTGTTCAGGGTCATCGGCTCGCGGGTCCTCTCGGTCGGGGCGGGGGAAGGTGCACCACGGTGCCCACCCGCCGCGTGGCTGACTCCCCTATCGGACGGCGCGTCCGGGACTTGACCCGCCAGGGTGGCCTTTCTGGGTGCAGTCACCCGTTCGCCGTCACCCGGTGGGGGCCCGCGGGGTCGGCCGGACCAGTCTAGACAGCCCTGTGATCTTGCTCACAAAGTTGTGACGGAGATGTCCGGAAGCCGTGACCGATGGGCGATTCGCGACGCACGGAAGGTGACGCGGCGTCCGGTTCGCCGCTTCGGTCGGAACCGGCGTGTGGTAGCGCTCTCATCTCAAGTGCCCTCTGCCGTCCGACGAGGCAGGCGGCATGAACGTTGCTCAGGCTGGTGGGGAGAGCCTGGTCCTCGACCACCTCGCACTGGTGGGGTACCACGTCAACGAGGTGCTCCACCGGGTGCCCCCGTCCGTGTCCCGCGACGACCTGGCGTCCGCCGGGAGCGTCGCACTGGTCCTCGCGGCCCGTTCCTTCGACCCCGACTGCGGCGTGCCGTTCGCCCGGTACGCCGCGCTGCGCATCAAGGGCGCGATCCTCGACGAGCTGCGCGCCATGGACTGGGCGTCCCGCGGGGCGCGCCGGCGTGCCCGCGAGTACGCCACGGCCACCGAGCAGCTGCGCGCCGACCTCGGCCGTCAGCCCAGCCGTGAGGAGCTTGCCGCCGCGCTCGGCACCGACGTCGCCGGCGTCGACGAGGCGCGGCTGGACGCGGAGCGGCGCGTGCTGCGCCTGGACGCCCCGGGCTCCGTGCTCGCGGACGTCGTGCCCGACCCGGCTGCCACGCCGGAGGACGAGCTGCTCGGCTCCGAGCGGCTGCACTGGCTGCGCGCCGCGGTGGAGACGCTGCCCGACCGGCTGCGCCTGGTCATCGTCGGCCTGTACCTCCAGGATCGCTCGATCGCGGACCTCGCCGCGGAGCTCGGGGTCACCGAGTCCCGCATCAGCCAGCTGCGCACCGAGGCGCTCGGCCTGCTGCGCGACGGCATGAACGCGGCGCTCGACCCGGACCTGCTGCCGGCCGCGGCGCGCCCGGGTGGCGTCGCCGAGCGCCGTCGCCGGGCGTACTTCGCCGCGGTGGCAGCCCGCGCCGCGATGCCGGCCGCCAGCACCGCCGCGGAGCTTCCCGCCCCCCGTGCCAGTGCCGCCGACGAGGCCGCTGACCTGCGCCGCAGCGTCGCGAGCGCCTGACCCGGAGAACTCCGCGAGAACTCCTCAGGATCGGCCCGCGGCGGGCGATGAGCAGACCGTGCCCACGGATGGGCCGCTCGACCCGGATCAAGGAGGAAGTTCACGATGGGTCTCACCGTCAACACCAACATCGCGGCTCTGAACGCGTACCGGAACCTCTCCAGCACGCAGAGCTCGCTGTCCAAGTCGCTCGAGAAGCTCTCGTCCGGCTACCGCATCAACCGCGCCGCGGACGACGCCGCCGGTCTGGCGATCTCCGAGGGCCTGAAGTCGCAGGTCGGTGGCCTGACCGTCGCCGCCCGCAACGCCCAGGACGGCATCAGCGTCGTCCAGACCGCTGAGGGCTCGCTCACCGAGGTCCACTCGATCCTGCAGCGTCTGCGCGACCTGTCGGTCCAGGCCTCGAACGACTCCAACAACGACGACGCCCGCGGCAACATCGCGACCGAGGCGAACCAGCTGGTCACCGAGCTCGGCCGGATCGCCGACTCGACCAACTTCAACGGCACCAAGCTGCTGGATGCGAGCGCCGGCGCCGGCGCGGACGGCAAGCTCAACTTCCAGGTCGGGGCCGACGGCGACGCCAACAGCAACATCGAGGTCGACCTGTCCAGCGCCGACGTCAAGACGCTGGCCGCCAGCCTGACCGTCGCGACGTACGACTCGACGGCCGGCACCTGGGGCACCGGTGCGATCGACCTGAGCTCGCACAGCTCGGCCCAGACCGCCATCGGCACCATCGACGACGCGATCAAGACGATCTCCACCGCTCGCGCCAACCTCGGTGCCTACCAGAACCGGTTCGAGCACACGATCAACAGCGTCAACGTCGCGATCGAGAACCTGTCCGCGTCGAACAGCCGCATCGCCGACACCGACATGGCGTCCGAGATGGTCAACTTCACGCGTGCCCAGATCCTGCAGCAGGCGGGCACCGCGATGCTGGCCCAGGCCAACCAGCTGCCGCAGTCGGTCCTCAAGCTGCTCAGCTAGTCGCACCACGGCCGTGGCGGGAGCCGCGGCCCGACCCCAGACGCCCCGACCCCCATCGAGGCCCTGGATCCGGCACCGGCGGCGCGCTGTCCCCGCGCGCCGCCGGTGCCCACCCGCACCACCGGAGACGGGAGCGAGATGGCAGGCACGTCGAGCATCGCCGGGCTGGTCAGCGGACTGGACACCACCAGCCTGATCACCCAGCTGATGCAGATCGAGTCGGCGCCCCAGACGCTGCTCAAGACGAAGCAGACGAACACCAGCAACGTGGTCAGCGCGCTGCAGGCGCTCAACGTCAAGGTCGCCTCGCTCGGCGACGCCGCGAAGACCGCCGCCACCGCC
>CAZFTZ010000307.1:0-2658 GCA_964521875.1 uncultured Cellulomonas sp.
CGTCGGGCTCGTCGGACGCTGGGTGCGGCTGCCGCATGCCGGCGCGATCCTGCCGGTGTCCGGCCGCGCCGCCGAGCCCGTGGTGGTCCCGGCGGCACCGCCGCCCAGCCTGGGACTGCTCGTCGCGCGCCCGCACCGGGCGCCGCCGCTGCCGGCCTGACGCCCGTCAGCCCGTCAGCCCGTCAGCCCACGGCAGCACAGCAGCCAACGACTTCCCAGGAGACCGTCATGCCCAGCAACGACCCACGTCCCACCAAGGCGCAGCGTCAGGCCGACGCCCGCGCCCGCGCCGCGGAGCTGCGGCGCCAGCAGGAGCAGGCCAGCAGGCGCAACCGATTCCTCGCGATCGGCGGGTCGATCCTCGCCGTGCTCGTCATCGTCGGCGCGATCACCCTCGTCCTGGTCCAGAACCGCCAGAACGCGGCGAAGTACGCCGACGCCGCCTTCGGCGGCTCGGACTCGGACAGCACCTCGCTCGTCATCCCCGCGCTCGCCGACGTCCAGGCGCCGTCGACCGCCAACGACTCCGGCGGCATCCCGGTGAGCGCCGCGGGCGTCGGCACCGCCGGTGACGGTGACGGCGACACCGTGGTGCAGTTGTACTTCGACATGCAGTGCCCGGTCTGCAAGTCGTTCGACGCCGTGAACTCGGGCGACCTGCAGGCGCTGTCGCAGGAGGCGGGCGTCACGGTGGTGTACCAGCCGCTGTCGTTCCTCGACACCTACTCGCAGGGCACCCACTACTCGAACCGCGCCGCCAACGCGCTGATGACGGTGGCGGACCAGGACCCCGACCACTTCGAGGCGTTCATGACCGCGCTGTACACCGATCAGCCGGCGGAGAACAGCAAGGGCCTGACCGACGACGAGATCGGTGAGATCGCCCTCGGCGTCGACGTGCCGCAGACGGTCGTCGACCAGTTCACCAGCACCGTCAGCGGCACCTATACGGTCGGCTCGGAGCAGCGGACCGGACAGTGGCGGGTGTTCGCACCGTTCGTCGCCTCGGCGACGTCGTACGCCAACACGAACTTCGGCGGCCTGTCCACCCCGACGCTCGTCATCGACGGCACCATCGTCAGCGGCGGCCCGGACAACGTCTCCGACGTCGACTGGACCACGGCCGGCGCGGTGAAGGCCGCGGTCGAGGCTGCGGTGGCTGCCAAGCAGTAGCCCGTGCGCGACGAGCGGCGCCCGCCCGGATCGGTACCGCCGGGCGCCGCTCGTCTACGCTTCTGGACGGTGCGCTCGTCGTGCGCGCGCCCGCCTCCTTAGCTCAGATGGCCAGAGCAGCCGCCTTGTAAGCGGCAGGTCGTCGGTTCGAGTCCGACAGGGGGCTCCGGCTACCAGCCCAGCTCGCCGCGGTCCTCCTGGAACGTGCCGGTCGGCCCGTCAGGTCCGATCGTGGCGAGCCTCGCGACGACCCGCGCGCTCTCTGCCGCCGGCCGGCCGGGGTGGCTGCCCGGGTCACCGCCTCCGAGCTCGGTCGCGGTGATGCCCGGCTCCACCGCGTTGACCCTGATCTCCGGGTAGGCGCGCGCGTACTGGACGGTGAGCATCGACACCGCCGCCTTGCTCGCCCCGTAGGCGATCGAGACGAAGTGCGAGGCGGGCCGCGTCGGCTCGTGGGTCGCCCAGAACGAGCCGAGCGCGCTCGACACGTTGACGATCACCGGGTTGGCGGACTGCCGGAGCAACGGGAGCGCGGCTTGGGTGACGCGGACGACGCCCACCGCGTTGGTGTCGAAGACCTCGAGGACGCTGGGGCCGTCGAGCGACTCGCTCTCGCTCGCCCCTCCGCCGCGCCTGGCGATGCCGGCGTTGTTGACGAGGACGTCGAGGCCGGTGCCGGACGCGGCGACGGTGGCGAGGGCGGCGGCGACCGAGGCGTCGTCAGTGACGTCGAGCCGGACGAACCGGGCGCCGAGCTCGTCGGCGGCCGCGCGGCCGCGCGCCTCGTCGCGGGCACCCACCCACACGGTGTGGCCCGCCTCGACGAGCAGGCGGGCGGTCTCCTTGCCGAGGCTCTTGTTCGCCCCGGTGATCAGTGTCGTGGTCATGTCTCGATCCTGCGGCGGTAGCGGGAAGACAGGCAGTCGTCCCGTGGTCGTAGGACCGGCAGGGCCAGGACGGGCGCCCGTCGCCGGCCCAGACTGGAGGCGTGGAGGACTGGGCGTTCGGCAGGGCGGTGCGCCGCTGGCGCGAGCGAGTCGGACCGGGGCTCGTCGGGCTGCCCGTCGGCGGTCGCCATCGCGCTCCCGGCCTGCGCCGCGAGGAGCTGGCGGGGCTGGCGGGCATCTCGGTCGACTACCTCACCCGGCTCGAGCAGGGCCGTGCGACGTCGCCGTCGGCGCAGGTCGTCGAGGCGCTCGCCCGCAGCCTGCGGCTCTCCGACGCCGAGCGCGACCTGCTGTTCCGGCTGGCCGGCCTCTCGGCGCCCGGCCCCGGCGTGGTGCCGACGCGGATCACCGCGAGCGTGCAGCGGCTGCTCGACCGGTTCGCCGGCATCCCGGTCGTCGTCTACGACGCGGCGTGGAACCTCGTCGTCGCCAACGCACCCTACGACGCGCTCATGGGGGAGACCTCGGCGCTGCGCGGCAACGAGCGCAACGGCGTGTGGCGCAACGTCGTCGGGCCCGGCTCCCGGGCGGCCCAGAC
>CAZFTZ010000308.1:0-5525 GCA_964521875.1 uncultured Cellulomonas sp.
GCCGACGTTCGACTTCCCGGGCGTGATGAGGCCGGGGCAGTTGGGGCCGATGATCCGCACGCCCTTGGCCTGCGCGTAGGTGAAGAACTCGGCGGAGTCCGCCACCGGGATGCCCTCGGTGATGACGACGACCAGCGGCACCCCGGCGTCGACGGCCTCGATCACCGCCTCCTTGGTGAACGCCGGCGGGACGAAGACGACGGACACGTCCGCGCCGGTCTGGCGGACCGCCTCCACGACGGTGCCGTACACCGGCACGTCACGGCCGGGGAAGGAGACGACCTCGCCCGCCTTGCGCGGGTTGACGCCGCCGACGACGTCGGTGCCGGAGGCGAGCATCCGGGTGGTGTGCTTGGTCCCCTCGGACCCGGTCATGCCCTGGACGATGACCTTCGACTGCTCGGTCAGGAAGACGGCCATTTCTCGGGTGCTCCTCGGGGTCTCAGGCGGCGGTCTCGGCGAGCGCGGCGGCGGCGTCGGCGCCGCCGTCCATCGTCTCGGCCAGGGTGACGAGCGGGTGGGCGGCCGCGGCGAGGATCGCGCGGCCCTCCGCGACGTTGTTGCCGTCCAGGCGCACGACGAGCGGCTTGGACGCCTCGTCGCCGAGCATCTCCAGCGCCTTGACGATGCCGCGCGCGACCTCGTCGCACGCGGTGATGCCGCCGAACACGTTGACGAACACGGCCTTGACCTGCGGGTCGCTCAGGATGATGTCCAGGCCGTCGGCCATCACCTGCGCGGAGGCGCCGCCGCCGATGTCGAGGAAGTTCGCCGGCTTGACGCCACCGTGCTTCTCCCCGGCGTAGGCGACGACGTCGAGCGTGCTCATCACCAGGCCGGCGCCGTTGCCGATGATGCCGACCTGCCCGTCGAGCTTGACGTAGTTGAGGTGCTTGGCCTTCGCGCGGGCCTCGAGCGGGTCCGCGGCGGCGTGGTCGACGAGGTTCTCGTGCGAGTGCTGCCGGAACGCCGCGTTGTCGTCCAGGCTCACCTTGCCGTCGAGGGCGATGACGCGCCCGTCGGGCGTCAGCACCAGCGGGTTGACCTCGACGAGGGTGGCGTCCTCGTCGTCGTACACCGTCCACAGCTTCTGCAGCACGGCGGCGACCTTGGGAGCGACGGCCGGGTCGAAGCCGGCGGCCGCGACGATCTCGTCGGCCTTGGCGGCGTCGATGCCCACCAGCGGGTCGACGGGGACACGGGCGAGCGCCTCGGGCCGCTCCACGGCGAGCTGCTCGATCTCCATGCCGCCCTCGACGCTCGCCATCGCCAGGTAGCGCCGCTCGGCCCGGTCGAGCAGCAGGGAGACGTAGTACTCCTTGTCGATGTCGGCACCGAGGGCCACCAGCACGCGGTGCACGGTGTGTCCCTTGATGTCCATGCCGAGGATCTGAGTGGCGACCTGCTCGGCCTCGTCGGGCGTGCGGGCGAGCTTGACGCCGCCGGCCTTGCCGCGCCCACCGGTCTTGACCTGCGCCTTGACCACCACGAGGCCGCCCTTCGGGAGCAGCTGCTCGGCCGCGGCACGGGCCTCGGCGGGGGTGGTCGCGACGAGACCGTCCAGGACGGGCACCTCGTGCGCGGCGAACAGGTCACGTGCCTGGTACTCGAACAGGTCCACCCTCGGTCCTCTCGTCGGCCCACGTCGGTGCGGGACCGTCGTGCGGCGCCGCGCCGGGTCGATCGTAGCCGGGTTTCTCGATGTCGAGACATCGGGCGGCGTCCCTCCGGGGTGCGCCCGACGAGCTGCGGGGCGAGGGTGGACCCGTCCCTGTGCACGGACCTGCGGAGGCACCAGTCCCAGGTACTGCACCACGCTGTCGAGCCCGGCAGACCGGGTCTCGCAGACAGTCCGCCGCTGACGAGAGGAGCTCCCATGTCGGAGCAGACCGGTGCCGCGCTGGGCACCTACACCTGGGTCGAGTTCGGTGTCCCCGACCTCGAGGCCGCCGGCCGGTTCTACTCGGCCGTGTTCGGCTGGAAGCTCGAGTCGTTCGCCGAGGGCTACGCGGTCGCGACGATCGGCGGGCGCAACATCGGCGGGTTCTACCAGCAGGCGGACCCCGTCCCCGACGGGGTGCGCGTCTACGTCGAGGTCGCGGACCTGGAGGGGACGCTGGAGACGGTCGTCGCCGAGGGTGGCACCGCGGGCACCGGGCGCACGCCGGTGACGCCGGACAAGCAGTGGTGGGCGGACTTCCGCGACCCCTTCGGCACTCTCGTCGGCATCCTCACCTCGAACCCGGCCGCCGGCTAACCCGCCGGGCGCCGCGCGGTCAGCCGCACCAGCAGCGGCAGCGCGTACACCCAGGCGTTCTCGCGCCCGACGAGGGCACCCGCCTGCCGCAACGCCCGGGCGACGTGACGCGCCGGACCGCGCATCTCGACGACGAGCACGCTGCCGCCCGGCGCGAGCACGCGCAGCACCTCGGCGACGCCGGCCGCGAGGTCGTCCCAGTGGTGCATCGTGAGGACGGCGGAGACGACGTCGGCGGACCGGTCCGGGAGCGGCAGCGCCTCGGCACTGCCCTGGAGCACCCGGGCCCGGACGGCTTCGCCGCCGGACGAGGTGGTGTCGCCGGACGGCATGGCGGCGCGCCGCTCGTCGGGCCGTGGGTCCGGCCGACGCTCGTCGGGCCGCTCGTTCGCCGGCCGCTCGTCGGGCTGCTCGTTCGTCGGCCGCTCGTCAGGCTGCCCGTTCGCCGGCCGCTCGGCGGGCAGCGCCGCGAGGCGCGCGGCGGCGATCTCGACCATGCGCGGCGAGGCGTCGACGCCCGTCACCCCGGCGTCGGGGCGCAGCGCCGCGACGCGCGCCAGCAACGTGCCCGGGCCGGAGCCGACGTCGAGGTACTGGCCGCCCGGTGGCAGCAGGTCCGCGATCCGGGCGGCGGTCCGCTCGTGCATGCCGCGCAGCCGGCGCGCGTGCGCGTCGTACCGGTCCGCGCCGGCGCCGTCGAACGTCTCGAGCCACTCGTGGTCCCGCCGGTGTCCCATCGCCCCTCCTTCGTCGGCCGGGCCCATCCTTCCCGACTCCGCTCGTCAACTTCAGTTGACACCAGGAAGGTGTCAACGTAGGTTGACGCCATGTCCAGCGACCTGATGACCGCCGCCGCGGGCGACGACCCCGCCAAGGGTCTGCGCGCGGTGCGCTCGCTACGCGTGCTGGCCGACCGCCTGGAGGTGCTCCACGTGGAGCGCGCCCGCCGGCTCGGCTGGCCCTGGCAGCAGATCGCCGACGTGCTCGGCGTCACGCGGCAGGCGGTCCACAAGAAGTACGGGAAGAGGTTCCCCTGATGTTCGAACGGTTCACCCGTGACGCCCGCGAGGCCGTCACCCACGCCCACGCCGACGCGCAGGCCGTCGGCGCCGACCACGTCGGCTCGGAGCACGTGCTGCTCGGGCTGACGTTCGGGACCGACTCCGTCGCCGTGCGCGCCCTCGGACGCCTCGGTGTCGACCGCGACCGCATCGTCGCCGCCGTCCACGCCCTGCCCCACGAGGGGATCGACGCGCAGGCGCTCGCGGGCATCGGCATCGACCTGGACGCGGTGCGCGCCACCGCCGAGCAGACGTTCGGGCCTGGCGCGCTCGACGCCCGCAGCCACGGCCGCAAGCCACTGGCGCACGTCCCGTTCGACGCCTCCGCGAAGAAGATGCTCGAGCTGGCGTTGCGCGAGGCGGTGAGGTTGAAGCACAACCGCATCGACTCCGGTCACCTGCTGCTCGCCGCGGTGCGCGCCACCGACAGCCGGGCGCACCACGTCCTGTGGGAGCTGGGCGCCGGCGCGGACGCCGTGCGCGACGCAGTCAGCGCCGTCTGGGCGGAGGGCGACACCCGGTAGCCGGCCCGGCGTCGGCCGTCGTCAGTGCGGCAGCGTGTCGCGGACGGAGGCGAGGTAGGCGTCCTCGTCGAAGTCGTCGACGATCGAACGCTGGACGATGAACCCCATCCCGAGCGCGAGCATCACCGGCCGCAGCCGCGCCACCGCAGCCTCGACGCCGTCGGGCGCCTGCTCGGGGTGCGCGTCGAACCAGGCGCCCAGCGCGCTGCCGAGGGTCTCCTGCATGGCGGCCATCGCCACCTGGACCACGCCGCGCACGCCGGGGTCGACGGCTGCCTCGCCCCAGATCTGCAGCAGCACCCGTACGTCCACGAGGGTGCCGAGCATGCCGTGCATCAGCAGCGCCACCACCTCGCCCGGGCTGGGGGCGTGCCCCTCGCTCAGCGCGGTCTCGAGCTCGGCGCGGCGGTCCGCCAGGACGTCCTGCACCACCGCGAGGAACAGGTCCTGCTTGCCCTCGAAGTGACCGTAGATGGCACCGGCCGACAGTCCCGACTCGGCGACGACGTCCGCGATCGCGACGCGGGAGTAGCCCTTCGCGGCGACCGCGCGCAACGTGGCGGCGAGGATCTCCTCCCGGCGCGCCTCGCGATGCGCGTCGCTGACCTTGGGCAACGCCGGACTCCCCTCCACGAACGGTTGACAAGCATAGGCAGGCGGGCCAGGCTCGGCCATAAAGAACGAGCATTCGTTTTCTTGCCCGACGAGCGCGGAGGCCGCCATGTCGCACCCGATCCCCCTCGACGCCGGCGCGGCGCACCCCGGACGCGTCGCCGGCATCGTGCTGGCGATGGCCACGCTGCTCGCGGTGATCGTGCTCGCCTTCTCGTGGCCCGCCGTCACCGCCGAGCCCAAGGACGTGCCGATCGCGATCACCGGACCGTCGGAAGCCGTCGCCGCGCTCCAGACGGGTCTCGCCCAGGCGGAGCCCGGCGCGCTCGACCTGACGCCGGTCGCCGACCGCGACGCCGCGCTCGCCGCCATCGAGACGCGCGACGCGTGGGGCGCCATCGTCCTCGGCCCGTCCCCCGAGGTGCTCACGGCCTCGGGAGCCGGCCCTGCCGTCAGCCAGGTCGCAGGCGCGCTGGCCGCCCCGATCCAGGCGGCGCTGACCGCTCAGGCGACCGCCGCCGGGCAGACGCCTCCTCCCACCGTCACCGTCACCGACGTCGTCCCGCTGTCCGCGGACGACCCGCGCGGCACCGGTTTCACCGCCGCGATGTTCCCGTTCATCCTCGGCGGCATCCTGGGCGGCGTCGGGCTCTCGCTCGGTGTGCACGGCGCACGGCGGCGGGCGATCGCGGTGGCCGGCTACGCCGTCGTCGGCGGCCTCGTCATCACCGCGATCGTCGGCAGCTGGTTCGGGGCCCTGCCGGGCTCGTGGTGGGCGCAGGCGGCTGCGATCGCACTGGCACTCGCCGCGATCGCCGCGGCGATCGCGGGCCTCAACGCGGTGCTCGGCATGCCCGGCCTGGCGCTCGGCGTCGTCCTGGTGCTGCTCGTCGGCAACCCGATCTCCGGCGTCTCGGTGCCCCCGGAGTTCCTGCCCGGCGCGTGGGGCGCCGTCGGTCAGTGGTTCCCGCCGGGCGCCGGCGCCACGCTGCTGCGCGACCTGGCGTACTTCCCGTCGGCCGACACGGCGTTCCCGTGGCTCGTCCTCACCGGCTGGGCGGCGGTCGGCTT
>CAZFTZ010000309.1:0-2507 GCA_964521875.1 uncultured Cellulomonas sp.
GGACCGGATCGCCGCGGGCCGGCGGTTCTACAACGCCAACGTCCGCGCCCTCAACACCAAGATCGAGACGTTCCCGTCGAACCTGATCGCCGGCATGTTCGGCTTCGTCCGCGCCGAGTCCTTCGAGGCCGAGGACCCGCAGGTGCGCCAGGCGCCGCAGGTCTCGTTCTGACCGTCCCGGTCGTTCCGCTCAGAGGCTGAACGCCGCCACGTGCTGGGCGCTCGGCGCGGGCTGGCTGGGGTCGCGCAACGCCGGCAGCCGGTGCAGCAGCGGGTCGACGAGCCCGCGGCGCGGGTCGATGACGCCGGCGTCGGCCATCCGGTCCAGGAGCGCTCCTACCTCGGCGGTCGACATGCCGAGGGCCGCGGCGAGCGGCGCCGGCTCGATGAACCGGCCCGACGTGCGGCACAGGCTGGTGATCACCTCGTCCAGCGTGCAGGGGTGCAGCGCGAACAGCCCGATGTCCTTGAGCAGCCCCTCCTCCAGCAGCTCGACGAATTCCCGGCTGACGTGCCCCAGGTCGCGGTACTCGGCAAGCGCACGCGGGTAGCCGCCGTGGTCGATGAACGCGGTCCGCATCGCCTCCGGGTCGGTGCCGGGCTGCGCGAGCAGCAGGTCGGCCAGCGTCGCCGCGCGCAGGTGGCGCACCGCCAGTCGGCCGGGGTAGCGGTGCGGCAGGCACTCGACCACGGAACCGGCGACCGACGCCGTGACGAGCAGCTGCGCGTTCGGGGCACCGCCCGCGATGACGTCGACCCAGTCCTCGGACACCGACGCCTCGTCGACGACGATGAGCCGCGGCCCGTCGCAGGCGGGTGCGCCGACACGGGTGGGCCGGCGCAGCGCGTTCTCCAGGTCGCCCGGCTCGAGCGGGTCCCGCTCGGGGTGGTCCGGCCCGGGCTCGACGGGCACCCAGAGCACGGCGCGCGGGTCGATCGACAGGTCGGAGACGACCCGGAGCACGGCGTCCTTGGCGGCGGTGGTCTTGCCGATGCCGCGCGGCCCGACGAGCACGGTGGCGGTGCCGGGGTCGATCGCCGGCCCCACCTCGGTCAGGGCGGTGCGGGCGTCCCGGGTGGCGGGCAGCCACTCGTGACGCTCACGCTGCGAGAGTTCGGGGTCGTCGGCGACCCACGTCACCCGATGGTGACGCGACCACCACGGGTTGGCCCCCCGCAGCACCTGAGCCAGCTCGCTCGGACGCATGGTCCAGGATGACCTGTACCGAGCAGTAACAACACGGGACGAAGGGCCTCTGACCTGCTCAGGCGTCGATCGTCGCGGTCTGCGGGCCGTCCGGGGGCGGTGTCGCGGCGGCGCGGCGGGCCCGTCGCCGGCGGCGGATCGCCTCGACGGCCATCGGCGCCACGGACACCAGCACGACGAGGACGAGCAGCGCCTCGATGTTGTCCTTGATGAAGGGGATGCCGCCCAGGGCGTAGCCGAGCCACGTGACGCCGCCCGCCCACAGCACGACGCCGATCGCGTTGAACCGGACGAAGTGCGGGTAGGGCATCCGGACCACGCCGGCCACCGCGGCGGCGTAGGTGCGCACGAACGGGATGAACTGCGCGACGACGAGCGTCCGGCCGCCGTACCGCCGGAAGTAGGCGTCGGTCTCCTCGATGTACCTCCGCTTGAAGATGCGGCCGTCCGGCCGGTCGAACAGCCGGTTGCCGATGAGGCGGCCCAGCAGGTAGCCGGTCTGCGTCCCGGCGAACGCGGTGACGACGAGGATCACCGACAGCCAGCCGACCGGCGGCAGGTGCGAGCCGGGCTGGGCCGCGATCGCGCCCGCGGTGAACAGCAGCGAGTCGCCCGGCAGGATCGGGAACAGCAGCCCGACCTCGATGAACACCATCGCCATCACGCCGACCAGCGCCCACGTGCCGAGGTGGTCGATGATCGGCGTCGGGTCGAGGATGCCGGCGTGGACCGCGGTCAGGAGCACGCCGACCAGGGTAGGGGACGCGACGGACCCGACGTCCCGGGCTCGGCGTGAGGGAACCGTGGAAGGATCGGGGGGACATCCCCGACGAACCACAGGAGAAGCTGCGATGCCCATCGCAACGCCCGAGGTGTACGCCGAGCTGATCGACCGGGCGAAGACCGGTCGGTTCGCGTACCCCGCCGTCAACGTCACGTCGTCCCAGACCGTCACCGCGGCCCTCCAGGGCTTCGCCGAGGCGGGCAGCGACGGGATCATCCAGATCTCGGTCGGCGGCGCCGAGTACGCCTCCGGCTCGACGGTCAAGGACCGCGTCGCGGGCTCGCTCGCCCTCGCCGCGTACGCCCACGAGGTCGCGAAGCACTACCCGGTCACCGTGGCGCTGCACACTGACCACTGCACGCAGCAGAACCTCGCCACCTGGGTCCGCCCGCTGCTCGCCTACGAGGCCGAGCAGGTCAAGCGCGGCGAGCTGCCGACGTTCCAGTCGCACATGTTCGACGGCTCGACGGTGCCGCTCGCGGAGAACCTGGTCATCGCGGCCGAGCTGCTCGACCT
>CAZFTZ010000310.1:0-3082 GCA_964521875.1 uncultured Cellulomonas sp.
CGCAGCGCGCCCGGGTCCGGCGCCCCGCTCAGGTCGGCCGCGGGGGTCAGCGTGGTGAGCCAGGTCCGCCCGCCGCGGCGCCCGACGACGACGCGCGGCACGACGAGCACACCGCCCGCCGGCGACTCGTCGTCGAACGCGAACGAGCCGAACGCCACCGGCCCGGTGCCGGGCAGCACCACCTCGTCGCGCACCACGGCGTGCTCGACGACGTGCCGCCAGGCCTCGTCGGCGTCGGCGAACCGTCCCGGCCCGGAGGTCTCGATCCGCAGCGCCTCTCCCCAGCCGACGATCCCGTCGCCGCGGCGTACCCAGGCGAACGGGGAGTCCGCGGGAAGCAGGTCGAGCAGGTCGCGGGCGTCGGGCTCGTCGCCCTCGCCGGTGCGCGTTCCCGGCAGCCGGTCCAGCGCCACGGTCCGCACGACAAGCGGCGCGGCCGCCGGCGCAGCCGCGGGGGACGAAGTCACCGCCGCAGGGTAGCCCGAACGTCCCGGCATCCCCGCCACGCCCTCGCCTCCGCCCCGTCGGCAACGCCCCGGGAGGGGACGCCGGAACCTGACCTCGCGCACGTCCTCTCACGGGCGGTGCGGTGGGGGGTGCGACGGAGTTGTGAGAGAGGATGGGCGACGTGCCACGCGCTGGACTGGACAAGGACACTCACGACGTCGCGGCGATGTTCGACGCCGTCGCCGACCGCTACGACCTCACGAACGACGTGCTGTCGATGTTCCAGGACCGGTCCTGGCGCAAGGCGACCCTCGACGCGCTCGGCGTCGGCCGCGGCGACAGCGTGCTGGACCTGGCGGCAGGCACCGGCACGTCGGCGGCGCCGCTGGCGGACCGCGGGGTGCGCGTCGTGGCCTGCGACCTGTCGCTCGGCATGCTCCAGGTCGGCAAGAAGCGGCGCCCGGACGTCGCGTTCGTCGCCGGCGACGCCGGTGACCTGCCGTTCGCGGACCAGGCGTTCGACGCGGTGACGATCTCCTTTGGGCTGCGCAACGTGCCGGACGTCGACGGCGCGCTCGCCGAGATGCTGCGCGTCACCCGCCCCGGCGGGCGGGTGGTGGTCTGCGAGTTCTCCCGCCCGACGAACAAGGCGTTCCGCGCGGTGTACGACCAGTACCTCGCCAGGGCGCTGCCGCGGATCGCGTCGGTCGTCGCCAAGGAGTCGGACGCGTACGCCTACCTGGCGGACACGATCGCCGCCTGGCCCACGCAGCGCGACCTCGGGCTGAAGATGCGCGCGGTGGGCTGGACGTCGGTGGCGTACCGCAACCTGTCGGGTGGGATCGTCGCCCTCCACCGGGGCTTCCGGCCGGCTGAGGATGGGCTGTGAGAACGGGTCGGAGCCCACGTCCGGGCTGGTCAACGGTCATGGCGGGGACCACTGTCCTAGGTGGTGCTGTCAAGTTAGGTAAGCCTTCGCAGACAGCCTCGCGGAAGCGTGTATAGAGTCGCCGGACGGGGGCACGTGAACGTCGTCACAAGAGGGGAACCCGGGCGTGGCCGCAGGCTTCGATGACGCGGACGTCGTCGTCGTCGGCGCCGGACCCGGGGGCGCCGCCACCGCCTACTGGGCGGCGAGCGCCGGGCTGGACGTGCTGCTCCTCGACAAGGCCACCTTCCCCCGCGACAAGGTGTGCGGCGACGGCCTGACCCCGCGCGCGGTCGCCGAGCTGGTCCGGATGGGCGTGCCGCTGCGTGCGGAGGACGGCTGGATCCGCAACCGCGGGCTGCGCGTCCACGGCGGCGGGCACACCCTCGAGCTGCCGTGGCCCGAGCTGTCGTCGTACCCCTCCTACGGGCTGGCCAAGCGCCGCGCCGGCCTGGACCAGCTGCTCGTCGAGCACGCCCGCGCCGCCGGTGCCAAGGTGTTCGAGGGCACCGCCGTCACCGGCCCGCTGCTCGACGAGCGCACCGGCCGCGTGGTCGGCGTCCGGGCCAGGGCGTCGGGCGACCAGGAGCTCGTCGTGCGGGCGCCGCTGGTGGTCGCCTCCGACGGCGTCTCCTCCCGGCTGGCCACCGCGCTGGGCCGCACCCCGCGCCCCGACCGCCCGATGGGCGTGGCGGTGCGCACGTACTTCCGTTCCCCGCTGCACGACGACCCGTGGATGACGTCCTTCCTCGAGCTGTGGGACGGCGAACCCGGCAACAGCAACCTCATGCCCGGCTACGGCTGGGTGTTCGCGCTCGGCGACGGCACCGTGAACGTCGGCCTCGGCTCGGTCAGCTCGACGAACGCCGCGACGAAGGTCGACTACCGCGACCTGTTCGGGACGTGGATGGCGAACACGCCCGCCGAGTGGGGCTTCACGCCGGAGAACCAGGACGGCCCGGTGCGCGGCGCCGCCCTGCCGATGGGCTTCAACCGCGGCCCGCTCTACGGCAACGGCGTGATGCTGGTCGGCGACGCCGCCGGCATGGTCAGCCCGTTCAACGGCGAGGGCATCGCGTACGCACTCGCCGCCGGCCGAGTGGCCGCCGAGGCCGCCGCGCAGGGCCTGGCGCGAGGGTCAGCAGCCGGACGCGAGCGCGCGTTCGCCGCGTACCAGACGAGGATGAAGGACGACCTGGGTGGCTACTACACGCTGGGGCGGATCTTCGTGAGGCTGATCGAGCACCCGCAGGTGATGCGGGTCTGCACGCGCTACGGTCTACCCCGGCCGCTCGTCATGCGCTTCACCCACAAGTTGCTGGCCGACTGCTTCGAGCCGCGGGGCGGCGACGTGTTCGACCGCGTGATCGCGGGCATGACGAGACTGGTGCCGGCGGCATGATCGGCTGTCCTGCGAGGAGGTCCCGATGAGCAACCCGTACGTCCCGCTGCTGTGGATGATGGGCATCGCCGGCGTGATGGCGCTCGGCGGCGTCGGCGCCTCCGCGATCCTCGGGCCCAAGCGGTACAACCGCGCCAAGCTCGAGGCCTACGAGTGCGGCATCCAGCCCACCCCGCACGCGATCGGCGGCGGCCGGTTCCCCATCAAGTACTACCTGGTGGCGATGACGTTCATCGTCTTCGACATCGAGGTCGTCTTCCTCTACCCGTGGGCGGTGGACTTCGGCGAGCTGGCGCTGTTCGGGC
>CAZFTZ010000311.1:0-5498 GCA_964521875.1 uncultured Cellulomonas sp.
CGGCTCGGCGCCGAACCACTCCTCCGCCAGGTCCAGCAGGCGGCGGGCGCACGCCTCGACGCCGAACCGGCAGGCCGCGGCCAGCTGAGCCGCCTGGCGCGGGTAGACCAGCTCGACGCGACGGCGCGGGTCGAGCGGGTCCAGGTGACCGGGCACCGCGGACGGCTCCGAGGCGGCGCCCTCGGTCCCGCTCGTGCCGAGGAGTGGGTCCGGGGCGCCGGGCGGGTGCAGCTCGCGCAGCGCGACGAGGACGTCGGCGACGGCCAGCGACCGGGTCAGCTCCCCCGCCGAGAGGGTCTCGCCGCGACGCGCGCGGCCGACGCCGACCAGCATCCGGCCGCACAGCATCGCCAGGGCCCGACGAGCCCGCTCGCGGTCCGGCACCGGGGGCGGCACGGCGATCGACGCCACCAGCTCGCCGACCCCGCCCCGGTCGAGGGCCACCCGCCAGTGCGACGCCCGGAAGTGCGCGCGGATCTCGTCCGGCGATGCCACGGCGAGCTCGACCAGCCGGCCGTCGTCGAACACCACGACCCGGCCGTGCTCGGTCTCCCGCGCGACGAGGACGACGCGCTCGTGGCCGGGCAGCCAGGACAGGTCCTCGCGGTACCGGTCCTGGGAGCCTTCGGGGACGACGAGCCAGAGGTCGACGTCACTCCACTCGTCGGCCCTCGCCCGGTCCGCCGCCGAGCCCAGCAGCACGACGCCGAGCACCTGCGGGTC
Organism: uncultured Cellulomonas sp.; assembly: GCA_964521875.1. GTDB lineage: Bacteria > Actinomycetota > Actinomycetes > Actinomycetales > Cellulomonadaceae > Cellulomonas. The sequence continues at coordinate 724 of CAZFTZ010000311.1, forward strand.
CGTCCGCAGGTTCTCGACGAGCCGGTCGACGTCACCGATCCGCACCGTGCCTCCTTCTCCCGTTCCTCGCCGCGCGTCGTCGGCCGGTCCGCCATCGCCCGACGACGGAGGGCGGCGGCTCAGTCCAGCCGGTACGCGTGGGCGGCGGGGCCGCCGGCCGGCAGCTCGACCACGTCCCCGGTCACGCGGGCGGGCTCGCCCGCCAGCGTCACGACGCCCCCGGCATCCGCGACGCCCAGCGCGGCCAGCGGCAGGCGCACCGGGCCGTGCGGGGCGCGCGCGACGTGCACCAGCACCCGCTCGTCGGGGTGCTCGCGCAGGTAGGTCACCGATTCGTCCCCGAGGTGGACCCAGCGCAGGCCGCCACGACGCAGCGCCACGTGGTCGCGGCGCAGCGCGATCCATCGGCGGTACGCGTCGAACGTCGGCTCGTCCCACTCCCGCGTCCGCTTCCACGGGAACGGGGTGCGGGCGTGCTCGCCGTCGACCGCGGTCAGCCCCAGCTCGTCGCCGGCGAACACGGACGGCACGCCCGGCATCGTCATCTGCAGGGCGAGGCCCGCCAGGTGGCGTCCCCGTCCGACGCCGTCGTGGTCCACCCATCCGGACGTGCCGCCGCCGGCGACCGTGCGGAACCGCGGGGTGTCGTGGGAGTCGAGGTGGAGCGTCGACGCCGCCCAGGCACGCCACGGCGCCCCCGAGTGCACCTCGCGCATCGTCGCGAACGCCGCCCTCGCCGGCAGGGACGGGATCGGCACCGGCAGGCCGAGGAACCGCAGGTCGTGCGGGATGCCCGGGCCCCCCGCGGCGCCTCCGTTGAGCCACGCCCACACCGGCCGGGTGAACCCGGCGTAGTCCATCGTCCCGTGCCAGCCGTCGCCGAGGAGGTCGAAGGCGGCGTCGTGGCCGTGCTCGGCGAGCAGCCAGGCGTCCGGGTGGCCGGCGGCCATGGTGCAGCGCACCGCGCGGGCGACCTGGTGCGTGAGGTCGTCGGCCCCCAGCCTGCCGGTCATGTTGGCGACGTCGATCCGCCAGGAGTCCAGGCCGAAGTCCAACCACCGGGCGACCGCGGAGTCCGGGCCGTCGTACAGGGCCGCGCGCAGGCCCGCGGCACGGTGGTCCAGCTTGGGCAACGAGCGCTCGCCGAGCCAGCTCGCGTACTCGTCGGGATGCCGGGTGAACGAGTAGTACGACGCCTCCGGGGCGTGCGGGTCCGCCACCGCGGCCCGGAACCACTCGTGGCTGACGCCGGTGTGGTTGAGGGTGAGGTCGCCGAGCACCCGCAGCCCGCGTGCGTGGGCGGCGGCCAGCAGCCGCGCGAACGCCTCGTCGCCGCCGAGCAGCGGGTCCACCCGGTCGAACGTCACCGCGTCGTACCGGTGGTTGGAGCGGCCCTCGAAGATCGGGGTGAGGTAGAGCATCGTCGCGCCGAGCCCGGTGAGGTGGTCCAGGTGCTCCGCGACGCCGTCGAGGTCGCCGCCGTACCACTGGTGCGCGGTGTCCCGTCCCTGGTGCACCACCGGGTCGTCCCACTCGGCGGGGACGGCCCAGTCCGGGCGCGCACGGTCGTGGCCGGAGCCGGCGAACCGGTCGGGGAACACCTGGTAGACGACCTGGTCGGTCACCCAGTCGGGTGGCGGGTCGTAGACCGAGACCCGGAAGTCGCCGGCGTCGGACACGTCCCGGCGGAACACCCCGCGCGCGGTCAGCCACCGGTAGTCGCGGTCGCCGTCGACGAGGAACCGGTAGGACGTCACCGGGTTGTCGAGCGTCAGCTCGGCGACGAACCAGGCGCCGGCCTCGTCGGACGCCTCGAGGCGTGCGGCGGACAAGGCGGGCTCGCCGTCGCGGACCCGCCGCAGCACCACGCTCGCGTCGCTGCCGGCGCGGTCCGGCACCGACGGGACCCGGACGCGCACCGGCACCACGTCGCGGAGCCGGGGCGCGCCGGCGGGGACGTACTGGACCGACCCGTCGTGGTGCGGCTCGTCGAGCAGGCAGTTCACGACTTGACCGAGCCCGCGGTCAGCCCCGACACGATGTAGCGCTGGAGGAACTGGAACAGCAGCACCACCGGCAGCGCCGCCAGCACGGCCCCGGCGGCGAACACGCCCCAGTACTCGGAGAACCGCTGGCTGACGTACTGGTACAGGCCGACGGCCAGGGTCTGCTGGTTCGGGTCGACCAGCACGATCGAGGCGATGAGGAACTCCGAGAAGGTCGCGACGAAGGAGAGCAGGGCGACCACCGCGAGGATCGGAGCGACCAGCCGCAGGATGATCGTGAAGAAGATCTGGGCGTGGCCGGCGCCGTCGATCGCGGCGGCCTCGTCGAGCTCCTTCGGCACCGTGTTGAAGAAGCCGTACATCAGGTAGGTGTTCACCCCGAGCGCCCCGCCCAGGTACACCATGATCAGGCCGAGCCGGGTGCCCAGGCCGATCGCCGGGAACAGCTCCTTCAGCGTCGTCAGCAGCAGGAAGATCGCGACGTAGGCGAGCAGCTGCGGGAACATCTGGATCAGCAGCAGCGACAGCAGCCCGCCGCGCCGGCCGCGGAACCGGAACCGTGAGAACGCGTAGGCCGCGGCCGCACCGAGCAGCACGGTGCCGAGCGCCGTCACCGACGCGATGAGGATCGTGTTGACGAACCACGTCGCGTACGGGTGCACCGGGTCGCTGAACAGCTTGACGTAGTTCTCCGTCGCCACGTGCGCGAACAGCCGGTTGGAGCCGGTCAGTGACCCGCCCGGGTTGAGCGACGACGAGACGATGTAGAGCACCGGGAAGATGGCGAACGCCAGCGCCACCCACGCCACGACGTGCCGCCAGCCCAGCTCGCGCCACCACCGCAGCCCGTGCGGGCGGGCCGCCCGCGCCGAGGCCGGAGCCGTCCCGGTCGTCGCGACCGTCGTCGTGGAGGTCGTCGTGCTCATCACAGAAGGTCCTCGAGGGCGCGGGTCCTGCGGAAGCTGATCGCCGACACGGTGGCGACGATGAGGAAGATCAGCATCGAGATGGCGCAGGCCAGCCCGTACTGACGGTTCGTCCCGCCGAAGGCGATGCGGTAGACGAACGTGATGAGGATGTCCGTCGCGCCGACGTCGACGGGTGCCGAGAGGTCGTCGGGCCCGCCCTCGGTGAGCAGGTACACGACGTTGAAGTTGTTGAAGTTGAAGGCGAACGACGAGATCAGCAGCGGTGCCGTGGAGACCAGCAGCAGCGGCAGTGTCATGCTCCGGAAGATCCGCCAGCCGCCGGCGCCGTCGATGCGCGCCGCCTCGTACAGGTCGCGCGGGATGGACTGAAGGGCGCCGGTGGTGATGAGGAACATGTACGGGAAGCCGAGCCAGAGGTTGAGCAGCAGGATCGCGGCCTTCGCCAGCGTCGGGTCGCTCAGCCAGGGTACGGAGGCACCGCCGAGCAGCGTCGTGTTGATGAACCCGTAGTCCCGGTTGAACATCCCGCGCCAGACGAGCGCGGACAGGAACGCCGGGAACGCGTACGGGACGATGAGCAGCGACCGGTAGACGCGTCGGCCGCGGAGCAGGTCGTGGTCGAGCGCGATCGCGAGAAACAGCCCGAGCCCGAACGTCGCGACCACCGACAGGATGGCGAAGGCGAACGTCCAGATCAGCACGCCGACGAACGGACCGCGCAGCGAGGCGTCGGACAGCACCCGGGTGAAGTTGGCGAAGCCGACGGTGACGCGCCAGCCGGTGCCCAGCTGTGCGCCGTCCGGCCCGACGAAGGCCCCCGTGCTCTCGTCGGCCACGTAGACGGTGCCGGAGGCGGTGTCGGTGATGGTGCCGGCGGCCTCGTCCCACACCATCGTCGGCGCGTAGACGAAGCCGTTCGACCCGTCCGTGGTGCGCAGCGACCCGTCGTTGGGGTCGTCGGACATCGGCACGCGCAGCGCGAAGACGTCGTTCTGGCGGGCGAGCAGCTCCTGGAACGACAGCACCTGCCAGTCCGGCAGCGCGCTGACCCGGCCGTTCGCCACGGTGGCGTCGACCGGCTCGAGCGACTGGTCCCGGGTACCCAGCAGCGTGGCACCCGACGGGTCGACGACCGCGAAGCCGAGGTCGCTGCCCTGCGCGACGACGCTCAGGGCGTACGTCGGGGAGTCGGGCAGGCGGCCTTCGTGCTGGACCAGGATCGCCTCGACGGCGTCCGCACGCGTCGAGTTGTGGCCGTCGCCGTAGTTGGTGAACGCCGTGTAGCCGGTGTAGAGCACCACGAACACCTGGTACACGAGCAGGAACAGCAGGCCCGGGACCAGGTATTTCGCGGGCACCGCCCGACGAGAGAAGTACACCGCGTTGACGACGGCGAGCGCCGCCACGAGGAAGGCGACGACCCCCCACTGGCGCTGCGCGGTGGCCGCCAGCACGCCGTACACGCCGAGTGCGTCGACCAGCAGCACCAGGACCAGCTTGAGGACGAAGCCACGCGAGAAGTCCTGCCGGGCGAACCAGGAGGAACCCGTGCGCCGGGCGGCACCACCGGGCGGCGCCGGTGGCGAGGTGACGACGTCCTGCGACGTCTCGGTCATGGTGGTCCTTCCCGCGGGCTCGTCGGACGCCGGGCGCGGGCGGGCCGGGGAGTATGCCGGCCCGCCCGCCTCCGGTCAGCCCGCGGCGATCTTCGACGCGATCGACGCCGTCATCTGGTTCCAGAGGGTGGTGGGGTCACCCTTCTGGTTGACGAGCGCCACCTCGGTCGCGCCCCAGTCGGACCACACCGAGTCCATCGCCGGGATGGACGGCATCGGCACGC
>CAZFTZ010000312.1:0-2588 GCA_964521875.1 uncultured Cellulomonas sp.
CCGGGCCGGCCCAGGCCCCGGAACACCGCGTCCTGCGTGCGAGGGTCGAACTGCACCGGCTCCTGCGCGAAGGTCCAGCCACGGCGGATGGTCGACAGCGCGGACAGCGACGCGCCCGGCTGGCCCTCGATCTTGCGGTAGGCAGCGGTCTCGGCGCGGCGGGTGAGCAGGAACATCGCGGCGAGCAGGCCGAACGGCAGGGCCAGCGTCGCGAAGTACCAGACCTTGTCCGTCAGCAGGCCGACGACGACGCCGACCGCGAGGATGCCGAGGAACGTCCCGAGCATCCACCACGTGACCGCGGGGTCGGTCTCGCGGGTCATCTGGTAGACCTGCCAGACCTGCTTGTACCAGCGGGTCTTCGGCGGGGTGTCGGCGCCCTTGCCCGAGCCCGAGCGGGCAGGGGTTGCGCCAGTGCTGGACGTGCGAGCCATGGGACGCGAGTCTACCGAGACGCGGGGGTGCTCCCGGCGCGTGCCAGGAGGCTCGTCGCCTCCTGCCGGGCGGTGCCCGGCTCGGCCAGGTGGGCGAGCGCCGGCGGGATGGGCCGGCCGGCGCGCACCATCGCCTTGGCCCACAGCCGCCCGGCCCGGTACGACGAGCGGACGAGCGGGCCGGCCATGACGCCCGCGAAGCCGACGGTCGTCGCGAAGTCCGACAGCTCGACGAACTCCTCGGGGTGCACCCAGCGGTCCACGGGGTGGTGGCGCACGGACGGGCGCAGGTACTGCGTGACGGTGACGAGGTCGCAACCGGCGTCGTGGAGCGCGACCAGCGCCTCCTTGACCTCGTCGGTCGTCTCGCCCATGCCCAGGATGAGGTTCGACTTGGTGACCAGGCCCTCGTCGTGCGCCGCCGTCAGGACGGACAGCGAGCGCTCGTAGCGGAACCCGGGCCGGATGTGCTTGAAGATGCGCGGCACCGTCTCGAGGTTGTGCGCCAGCACCTCCGGCGCGGAGCCGAAGACCTCGGCGAGCTGGTCCGGCTTCGCGTCGAAGTCGGGGATCAGCAGCTCGACGCCGGTGCCGGGGTTGACGGCGTGGATGCGGCGGACCGTCTCGGCGTACAGCCAGGCGCCGCCGTCCGGCAGGTCGTCACGGGCCACGCCGGTGACGGTGGCGTACCGCAGGCCCATCGCCTGCACCGAGGCGGCTACGCGGTTCGGCTCGTCGGCGTCGAACGCGGCGGGCTTGCCGGTGTCGATCTGGCAGAAGTCGCAGCGGCGCGTGCACTGGTCGCCACCGATGAGGAACGTGGCCTCGCGGTCCTCCCAGCACTCGAAGATGTTGGGGCACCCCGCCGCCTCGCACACGGTGTGCAGACCCTCGCGGCGCACCAGCGAGCGGAGCTCGCCGAACTGGGGGCCCATCGTCGCGGTGGTGCGGATCCACTCGGGCTTCTTCTCGATCGGCGTCGCCGCGTTGCGCGCCTCGATGCGGAGCAACCGCCGGCCCTCGGGAGGGATCGTCACCCGGTCACCCTAACCGGGGGCTCGCGGTGCGGGGACCTCCGTCCCGCGCAGTGTGCGCGACGTCACGGGACGCTAACGGCAACATGGGGGCAGGCGCCCCGCGGCCGCGTGGCGCGGAGCGCCGAGAAGGAGGTCGCGATGCGCGTGCTGGTCTCGGTCGCGTCCCGGCACGGCGGGACGCTCGACATGGGTTCGGTGGTCGCGGAGGTGCTCCGCGAGGCGGGCCACGAGGTCGACGAGGTGGTGCCCGACGACGTCGAACGGGTGGACCAGTACGACGCGGCGGTGCTCGGCTCGGCGGTGTATGTCGGCCGGATGGCGCTGGGCATGCGTGACCTGGTGGAACGGCAGGCCGGACAGCTGCGCGGCCGCCCGGTGTGGCTGTTCTGGTCCGGCCCGGTGGGCGACGTCCCCGGCGGCGGTATCGCGCCCGACGACGTGACGTCGGTGGCGGACGCCGTCGGCGCGCGCGGCGTGCGGATGTTCTCCGGCCGGCTGGAGCGCGACGAGCTCAACATCTCCGAGCGGGCGCTGGTCGCGCTGGTGCACGCCGAGCAGGGCGACTTCCGTGACCTGGACGAGGTGCGCGAGTGGGCGCAGGAGATCGCACAGGAGCTGCGCAAGCCGGCAGCCCGCTGAGCAGCGCCGCTGCGCACTCCGAGGACGGGCTGCGGTTCAGCCTGTGACCGGTGCGAACGTGCCTGCCGTGCGTGCCAGCAATGGCGTCAGCGTGTCGGCGAGGTGCCCGCGGACGAGCGGCAGCACGTCCGCAATCGTCACCTCGCGCCCGGTCTCGACCGACAGGCTCGTCACGTCGGCGTCCGGGATGCCGCACGGCACGATCCGGCCGAACCACGACAGGTCGCAGCAGCAGTTGAGCGCGAAGCCGTGCATGGTCACGCCACGTGCCACGCGCACGCCGATCGCGGCGACCTTGCGGTCGCGCCGCCCCTCGTCGGGAACGCCGGGGAACCACACGCCGCTGCGCCCCTCGACGCGGGTCGCCGTCAGGCCCAGGTCCGCGCAGGTGCGGATGAGCGCCTCCTCGAGCGCCCGCACGTACCGGACGACGTCGATCGGCTCGCCGAGCCGGACGATCGGGTAGCCGACGAGCTGA
>CAZFTZ010000313.1:0-2823 GCA_964521875.1 uncultured Cellulomonas sp.
GTGTGGGGCCCGGCGTACGACGAGCAGACGAACTACCTGCGGGTCTACCTGGCCCAGCTGCGCCGCAAGCTCGAGCCGACGCCGGCGCGGCCGCGCCACCTGGTGACGGAGCCGGGGATCGGGTACCGGTTCGAGCCGTGAGCCGGTCGGGGAGTCAGTCCCCGGGCATGTCCGTCCGCTGGTCGGGCAGCGGGAACGGCAGCTCGGTGGCGACGGTGCCGGCCTCGGCCTCGGTGTCGTGGACCGCCGCGGCGACCACCCAGCCGGCGACGTCGTGCAGCTTGGTGTTCACCTGCATCGAGGCCTTGCGCAGCAGCTCGAACGCGTCCTCCGGAGGCAGCCCGGTGCGCGCGGCGACGATGCCCTTCGCCTGCTCGATGACGGCGCGGTGCCGGTCGGCGTCGTGGATCTGGCGGGACGCCTCGAGGGCGGCCAGCCTCCGCACGGTCGCGGTGACGTCCGCGAAGTGACCGGCGACCTGGTCGACGGTCACGCCGTCGGGCCCGACGTGCGCCTCGCCCACCATGGCGAGCACGCGCTCCCGGCCGCGGCCGTCGACGATCCGGTTGACGCACGCGAAGGAGCCGCCGCGGCGGGTCGCGCGCGCGAGCGCGTCGGTGCAGCTCTCGGAGTCGTCGGGGTGCTTGTGCGCGGCGATCATCGCCGTCGTCGGGACCACCTCGCCGGGCTCGAAGCCGTGCAGGCGGTAGACCTCGTCGGACCACCACCAGTGCTCAGTGGCGGGCTGGTACCGGAACGCTCCGGCGGCGTGGTCGATGGCTGGCGTCACAGCGTCTCCGACCTCGTTCGGGCTGCTCGGCATGGTGGGTTTCCCCTCCCCGAGACGGTCCGGGCCGCGACTTGACCCGGTTTGACCGTAGGCAAGCCTTACCTCCCGATGCAACTGAATGCGCCGCTGTTCTCAACCTGTGGGGGCCCTCGATCGTGTACCAATCGTGGGGACGACGGGTGCGGCCGGCGCGACCGTCGCCGAGGGGGTCCGGGTGGACGACGAGCACGTCGACGTGCTGGTGGTGGGCGCGACCGGGGACCGCGAGGCTGACTTCGGGCAGTTCGTGGCGGAGACCGCACCGGCGCTCGCGCGCACCGCGTGGCTGCTGTGCGGCGACGTCCGCCAGGCGGAGGAGCTGACCCAGCAGGCGCTGATCCGCACCTACCTGCACTGGGACCGGGCGCGGGCGACCGACCCGCTGGCGTACGCCCGCCGCACCCTGGCCAACCTGCGGATCGACGTGTGGCGGGTGCGCCGCCGGGAGGTGCTCGTCGAGCAGGTGCCCGACGAGGCGGTGGCCTCCGGTGCCGACCACGCGGCCGACCGTGACCAGCTGGTGCGCGCGCTGGCGCTGCTGCCGCGCAAGACGCGGCGGATCGTCGTGCTGCGCTACCTGGAGGACCTGTCCGAGCGGGAGGTGGCCGAGGACCTGGGCGTCTCGCTCGGCACCGTGAAGTCGACGGCGTCGCGCGGGCTGGCGCAGCTGCGCGCCGCGCTCGGTTCCGACGAGGGAGGTGCGCGATGAGCGACGACGAGTTCGTGCGGCGGCTGCGGGAGCGGGTGTGCGGCTCGGTGCCGGTGATCCCGGTGGAGACCGGCTCGCTGGTGGCACGGGCGCGGCGCCGGCGTGCGGCGGCGCGGTCGGTCGGGGCGCTCGCGGCGGTGGTCGTCGTCGGCGGCGCGGTGTGGGGCGCGGCCGCGTCCTGGCCCGGGCGGACGACGAACCCGGGCCTCGGCAGCGCGCAGCCGGTGGCGTCGCTGTCACCGGTGCCCTCGGAGCAGCGCGCCGGTCTCATCGGGATGTGGCGGGTGGACGCCCCCGGCGAAGGGGACGGCACGTTCCTGAAGCTGGCGGGCTCGCAGCAGATGCAGGTGTGGCGCGACTGCGGCGTGATCGACGGGACGTGGGCCGTCGGGCCGACCCGGTTCGTCGCCGCGGCCTACGGGTGGGACGAGACCTGCATGGAGCAGAACGGGGCGGCACCGACGATCGCGTGGCTCTACTCGGCCACCGGCTACCGCCCAGACGGCGACGGCTGGGACCTGGTCGACGCCTCCGGCGCCGTCACGGCGACCCTGCGGAACGACGGCCTGCCGTCGCCGAGGCCGAACCGGATCGCCTCGGACGCGCAGGCGCCGGTGGCCGACGACGCCGCGCGGTACTGGGTGAGCGACCCGGCACCGCTGCCGGCGGGGATGACCGCGGCGACGGCGGAGCAGGTGGCGGGCCGGTGGACCGTTTCCGGTGCGCCGGTGACGACGAACCCGTGGGTCGAGCTCGCCGCCGACGGCACGTGGCAGGGCTCCGACGGGTGCAACGGCGGCGGTGGCCGGTGGGCGATCGACGTCGACGGGCAGCTGGTGATCTCGGCGCTGGGGGCGACGACCGACATCGGCTGCGACGGTGCGCCGCTGCCGGACCTGATGTCCACCGCGCGCTGGCTCGTGCTGGTGGACGGCGACCTGGTGCTGCTCGACCACGAGGCGCAGCAGGTGGCCACGCTGACGTGGGACGGCCCGGCCGCCGCCGCGCCGAGCCGCGGGGAGACACTCGAGCCGTCGCCGGGGCCGCAGCCCACCGACACCGCCGCGATCAGCTGCGGGCCGAGCGGGGCGGCGTCCATGCCGACCTCCCCGCTCGTCGCGACGAGTGCGGGCGTACGGCTCGTCGTGCAGAACGCGGGCGGGCCGGTCGGGACGTACCTCAACTACGTCTGGGGCGCCGGGTACGGCGGCGGTGGGCAGGAGCTGCCGACGCAGCCGACCGAGTGGCAGCTGCCGATCCCGCCGGGAACGGTCGACGTGTGGTG
>CAZFTZ010000314.1:0-2553 GCA_964521875.1 uncultured Cellulomonas sp.
CGGCTACTTCTGCGCGTCCGACGAGAAGTGGAAGCTCGCGCTCGTCGGCCGGTCGCGGTGCGGCCACCGCTGCGTGACCACCTTGCCGCGCGTGTAGAACCGCACGCCCTCGGGTCCGTAGACGTGGCTCTCCCCGAACAGCGAGGCCTTCCAGCCGCCGAACGAGTGCCAGGCCACCGGCACCGGGATCGGCACGTTGACGCCGACCATGCCGACGGTCACCCGACGGGCGAACGTGCGGGCCGCCTCCCCGGAGCCGGTGAAGATCGCGGTGCCGTTGCCGTACGGGTTGGCGTTGATCACCGCGACCGCCTCGTCGAGGTCCTGGACGCGGACGACGTCCAGCACCGGTCCAAACACCTCCTCGCGGTACACGTCGTGCTCGGGGACGACGTGGTCGAGCACCGTGGGTCCGACGAAGAAGCCGCCCTCGCATCCCGGCACGACGAGTCCCCGGCCGTCGACGACGACGGTGGCGCCCTGCTGCTCGCCGGAGGTGACCAGCCCCTCGATGCGCGCCTTGGCGGCCGCGGTGATCACGGGGCCCATCTCGGCACCGGGGGTGTCACCGGGAGCGACCTTCACCGCCCGGGCGCGCTCGGCGACCTTCGCGACCAGCTCGTCGGCCACCGACTCCTGGACCACTGCGACCGAGAGCGCCATGCAGCGCTCGCCCGCGGCACCGAACGCCGCGGCCGCCAGCTGGTCGGCCGCGTCGTCGAGGTCGGCGTCGGCGAGCACCACGCCGTGGTTCTTCGCCCCGCCGAGCGCCTGCACCCGCTTGCCGGCAGCAGTGGCCGTCGCGTGGACGTAGCGCGCGACCGGCGTCGAGCCGACGAACGAGACCGCCGCGACGCCCGGGTGCGTCAGCAGCGCGTCGACGACCTCCTTGTCGCCCTGCACCACGGAGAACACCCCGTCGGGCAAGCCGGCCTGCTGCCACAGCCGCGCCAGCGCCAGCGACGTGGACGGGTCGCGCTCGGACGGTTTGAGGACGAAGGCGTTGCCGGTGGCGATCGCCACCGGGCTCATCCACAGCGGCACCATGACGGGGAAGTTGAAGGGCGTGATCCCGGCGACCACGCCGAGCGGCTGGCGGAAGCTGAACACGTCGATGCCGGTGGCCGCCTGGTCGGAGTACTCGCCCTCGAGCAGTCGCGGCACGCCGCAGGCGTACTCGACGACCTCGAGGCCACGGCCGACCTCGCCGGTGGCGTCCGGCACCGTCTTGCCGTGCTCGCGGCTGATGAGCCGCGCCAGGTCCGGCGTCGCGGCCGCCAGCAGCTCGCGGAACCGGAACAGCACCGCTGCGCGCTTGGCGACCGAGGCCTGTCCCCAGGGCTGTGCCGCCGCGGCCGCCGATGCGACGGCGCGGTCGACGTCCTCCGCGGTGCCGAGCAGCACCTGGGCGATCCGTTCGCCCGTCGCGGGGTTGAGCACGGCCTGGCTGCGGTCGCCGGACGACGGCGCCTCCGCACCGTCGATCCAGTGGGTGACGACGGTCATGGCGGCCTCCGGGGAGGTGGGGGACGGTCCGGTGGCCGGAAGGGTATCGCTCACATCGCGGGCACGACGCACGCGGCGGACGGCACGTCGCACGACGACGCCACCGACCCGTCCCGCCCCAGCACCGCGACCGCGCCGGGCACCTGCTCGGCGACGACGGTCCAGCCGCCGACGACCGCGAAGTGCCGCGGCGTCCGGGTCGGCAACGGCTGCTCGGCGCGGTACGTCAGCCGTCGGTCGGCGCCGACGGCGAACCGCGACAGCGTCCCGGCCCCGCGCACGCCGACGACGAGGTCCGAGCCGTCCAGCGCCAGGTGGGACGGGGACGGTGCTGCGCTCGCCGCCCACGCGGCGCGCAGGTCGCCGCTCGTCGCGGCGGGCTGCCCGGGGACGGTCGACCCCGGACGTCCCGTCGTCGCCGGCAGCGTCTGCACCGGGGTGCCGGTGTCCGTCGCCGTGTCCCAGGCCAGCACGTGCACCGTCGCGTCGAGCTCGCCCGTGAGATAGGCGAAGCGGCCGCCGTCCTGCTCGTCCCCGTGCGGAGGCCCGCCCTCGAACGCCAGGTGCCGCGGGCCGGTGCCGGGCGACAACGTCGCGGCGGTCCCGGCGGGCTCCAGGCCCGTCGCCGCACGCGTGTAGCGCCGGATCCGGTCGGCGCCGAGGTCGACGACGAGCACGTGGCCGCCCGGTGCCCGCACCACGAAGTGCGCATGCGGCCCGCGCTGGCGCTCCGGGTCCGGGCCCGAGCCGCTGCCCGGCAGCACCTGCGGCGCGGGAGCCGCGAACGAGCCGTCCGGCGCCAGCGGCAGCACGCCGAGGCTGCCGTCGCCGTAGTTCGCGACGTACAGCAGGTCGCCGTCGACGAGCAGGTGACAGGGGAACCGGCCGCCGCTGGGGACCGTGCCGAGGGGCTCGAGCCGCTCGTCGTGCACGCGGAACGCGGTGACCTGGCCCGACTCGTCCTCGTCGACCGCGTAGAGCACGCCGGCGTCCGGGTGCAGGGCGAGGAACGAGGGCGCGGGCGTCTCGACGACGAGCTCGGGGACG
>CAZFTZ010000315.1:0-5155 GCA_964521875.1 uncultured Cellulomonas sp.
CCGGTGTCGGCGACCAGGTGGCCCATCCCGGCGTCATCTCTGCCACGGTGTCGTCGGTGCCCATGCGCGTCTCGGTTCCTACCTCTCGTTCCTCCGGCACGTCGCCGTCACCGTCATCGGCCGAGGCCATGGCGGCGGACCTCTCGGCCGGGCCCGCGACCGTCGATGTGACTTCGACCGACGCCCTGGCCGACTCCGTAAGCGTTTCACGTGAAACGTCGCCGTCGAGCAAGCGCGCCGGGCGGTTTGTCACGTTTCTTGCGCCATCGTCCGACATGTCCGACGAGACGTCACCGGTCGACCAGGACTCGGACATCGGCGTGCTGATCTCGTCCTCTCCCACTTCTGCGTTGGCGGTCGCGGTCTCAGTCCGACCAGGGGAGTCGCTGTGGCCGGCTCTTCCTCTGGCGGACGAGCCGCTCGCTGACCCGCTGTCCGCGACGTCGCCCGGGTCGTCGTCGGCGGCCTGCTCGCGGTCCTCCGTTTCACGTGAGACGGAGGGCCGCGGTCCGTTCCGGGTTTCGCCGTCTCGTAGCGGCGCCCCGGCGTCAAGGAGGCGCTCGCCGGCGTCTCGATGCCACGTCGACGCACCAGGGATCGAAGTCGTCGCAGCCGGCGACCCTTCCCGCGACGCCGTCTCGTTGGGGACGAACGCATGCACCCTTGGTGGGTGGGTGGCCGCGGCAGCCGGCACTGGCTCAGGCTCGGCCGCGGTGTCCCGGATCTGCGTCCCGCCAGCGGCGCCCCGCCCGGAAGGCAGCGTGGTCACCCCGGTGCCGACCGCCCTCGCCCGACCTTGGGACGGGAGCTCGACCCCGGACGCGTCGCTGACCGTAGCCAGGTCCGGCTTCGTCGCAGGGACGGGCGCCGACCTGCGCTTCCCTCTACCGAACACTGGGCGACCCGCCTGTTCGAGCCGCTCGGACCACGCGAGTCACCTCGACGCCGGCGATGGTTCGCGCTTCGACCACGTGCACCCCGGCCCATCCCGAACGACGCGCGGTCGCCGACGCTGCCGTGACCTCCTCTGCCGCACGCGCGCCCTTGATCGCGAACATCTCCCCGCCGGGACGCACCAGGGCCGCCGCCCATCGGAACAAGTTCTCGAGGCTCGACACCGCTCTCGCCGTCAGAGCCTCCGCGCGCAGCGTTCCCGCCACGTCTTCCGCGCGCCCGCGCACCACCTCGACGTTGTCGAGAGCGAGCTCGCTCACGACGAGCTGTAGCCAAGCCACCCGCCGCTCCATCGGCTCCAGGAGCACCATGTGCGCCCGTGGCCGCATCGCGGCGACGACGACGCCCGGTAGCCCGGCACCACTGCCGAGGTCGATCACGGTCCCCGTCGTAGGCAACAGAGCCGCGACTCCTGCCGAGTTCAGCAGGTGCCGCTCCCAGAGCCGTCCGGGCTCGTTCGGCCCGAGCAGCCCACGCTCGACGCCGTGTCTCCGCAGCAGCTGGGCGAATCCCTTGACCGCCGGCCATGCCGTTCCGAAGTAGCCGGGCAGTCGCTCGTCCCCGTCGAGCGGGTCGATGACGTCGGCGACCGGTCTGACCTCGACCGCGTCACGTCCGCCATCCACCACGCCCGACCTCCGCTTCACGTCCACGCCGCCATCGCGCGCGTCTTGCTCACGGTACCCGCCGGGGTCCGAGCCAAGAACCAGCCGTGCACAGCCTGTCTCCTGGGTCGCAAGACTGCGGCCCGTCCCCACGTCGACGTGGGCGGCATGGCGGTTCCACACGCTCCCCGGTATCGGACGTGTGTCGCGACGCCCCGCGTCACGGTGCGGCGTGGCGGTTCCACACGCTCCCCGTTGTCGGTTCGGCGCTCACGTCGACGCTGTTTCACGTGAAACGGTGCCAGCCGCCCGGTGGCCACCACGCACTCACCGCGAGGGGCGGACGCACGCTCGACGTCTCGCTGGGAGGCGCAGCAGGGCGTCGAGCCTTCTCCCCAGGCCACGCCCTTCGACGCCTCTGACGGCCGTCACACGCACGACCGTCGTGCGCGGCCTTCGTAAACCGAGCCACCGTCAGGGGCAGGGAACGCCTACCCACAAGCACGATTCCGCTCCGCCGCTGGCCGGCGCCATCCGCGCTTCCGACTCCTCCTCAGACGACCTTCGAGCGGAACTTGTCGAACCGGCGCGTCCCCATCAGCCGGATGCACCGGAGGGCGAGGCCAACACCGCCTCTGGTCAGACGGGCGCCCCCGCTCCGGCGATCGCCGTCACGGGCGCACGGCCGCGGGGCGGAGGCTGCCGGCCGGCTCACCGCCATCACCCGGACACACGGGAGCGCCCGGTCGAAACCGCCTCCCGCCAGACGGGCGCCTCGCCGCGGCCGATAGCCATGACACACGACCGCCGGATCGGACTCGTCGAACCAGCTCGCCGCCATCGGCCGGATCCGGTGGACCGTGGAGTCAACACTTGCCTTGCGTCACGCGGGCACCTCGATGCGACACGGCCGACAGCCATCGCGCTCGCGGCCGCCGGACGGACCTGGTCCGACCAGCTGATCACCACGCGCAGGACGTGCAGAAGAGGCAAGCGCAACACGGCCCTCTCCCTGGACGGTCACCGTCGATGCGACCGACGGCCATCCCACGCGACCATCGGACGAGCCCGATCGCGCCGACTCAACGCCTCGGGCCGGACGGAGTCGCGGGCGCCACAATCCCTCGTCAGCGAGCCGGTGCTGCTCCGCCCGGCCGCCCGTAACCGGCCGGCCCCCGTCGGGCGCCACGAGCGCGACATGCGCAACGGCAGAGCCACCGCCCGCCACGGCATTCGGAAAGGAAGAGGGCCCCGGCACATCGCGCCGCGGCCCTCCCCGAGCTCACCGTTTCACGTGAAACGGTCGCCCCCTCATGCCGGGCGCACCACCACGTACCGGTACGGCTCCACTCCGTCCGACTCGGACACCAGACCGGCAGCCGCCACCACGTCGTGGACGACCTTCCGCTCGAACGGGTTCATCGGCTCCAGCTCGACCTGCGCGCCCGACGCCTGCACCTGGGCGATCGCCTCCTCTGCGAGGCGCGTCAGCTCCGACTTGCGTCCCGACCGGTAGCCCGCCACGTCCAGCATCAGCCGGCTGCGTTCTCCCGTCTTCGCCTGGACCGCGAGCCGGGTCAGCTCCTGCAGCGCCTCGAGCGTCTCTCCCTCGGGGCCGACAAGCCGCTGCAGAGACCGGTTCGACACGTCCTCCGACACGATCTCGACCGCAGCGCGGCCGTGGTCGACGTCGATCTCGATGTCCCCGTCGAGGTCGGCGATGTCGAGCAGCTCCTCGAGGTAGTCGGCGGCGATCTCGCCCTCTTCCTCGAGTCGCCGGGTCACCGCAACGTCACCGGAACCGTCCGGCGTAGTGGTCGCGCTCATGGTCTCCTCTGCTCCCTGTTCGCCTAGGCCGACTTCGTCGTGCCAGTGGCACCCGAACCCGGGCTGTTCCGCTTCTTCTTCACCGGTGGCTTCGGGGCAGGGCCTGCGCCGTTCTGGTTCCCCGTGCGGCGGCCGTCCTGGCCGCCGACGGACGGGCCGCCCTTGTCCTCCGCGGGCGTGGTGCCGTCGCCACTCGCCTCGTGCCCACCGGCATCGGACCCGGTCGCGCTGCTCGTCGACTCACCGGCGGTCGTCGGGCGTGGCTTCTGGCGGTCCTTGCGTACCGGCTGCTGCCGCTGCCCCGAACGCGGCTTCTCCTCGATCGTCGGCTTCTCCTCGACCGCAGCCGCAGCAGCACCCCCGTGCTGGGCCGCCTTGCGCGCCTGCCGCTCCTTGTAGAGCCGCTCGGCCTCCGAGCCGGGCGCCGGCATCCGGTGGATCGTGTAGAACTGCTGGCCCATCGACCACAGGTTGGTGATCGTCCAGTAGATGAGAACACCGATCGGGAAGTTCACGCCCGAGAAGGCGAAGATCAGCGGCATGACGTAGAGCAGCACCTTCTGCTGCTGTGCCACCGGCCCCTCGAGCGCCGCCTTCGGCATGTTCTTCATCGTCAGCTGCCGCTGCGTGGTGAACGTCGTCACCGACATCGCGACGATGAGCAGTACTGTGACCAGCTGGATCTTGAAGTTCCCATGCGCCTGCATGAACGTCCCGGACAGCGGTGCGCCGAAGATCGTCGCACTCTCGGCCTGTGCCGCGAGGTCCCGCGTCAACGTGCCGATGTGGTCCTTCGCGCCTCCCGCGTACTTGCCCTGTGCCAGCAGCGTCAGGCTGTTGAGCACCCGGAACAGGGCGAAGAAGATCGGCGACTGCAGCAGGATGGGCAGGCACGACGCGAACGGGTTCGTGTTGTGCTTGCGGTACAGCTCCATCGTCTCCCGGCTCATCGCCTCACGAGACGCCGGGTCGGTCTTCCCCTTGTACTTCTTCTGGATCGCCTGCAGCTCGGGCTGGATCAGCTGCATCCCGCGCGACGCCTTGATCTGGCGGAAGAACAGCGGGATCAGCAGGATGCGGATCACGATGACGAGCCCGACGATCGACAGCGCCCACGCCGCACCACCCGCCGGGTCGAGACCGATCGCCGAGAACAGCGAGTGGAAGGTCGTCATGATCCACGCGACGGCGATCATGATCGGCCACAGCAGGCTGTCGAACCAGCTCATCGGGACAGGGCTCCTCGGAACTCAGTGCGTGGCCACGGCCACGGCGGAACGGTGGTGCGCGTGCCGGTCGCGCGCAGGCGGTACGTCGTCAACGCCGCCGCGGCTCCACGGGTTGCACCGCAGCAGCCGCCAGGCGGCGAGTGCCGACCCCCGCAGCAGCCCGTGCCGCCCGATGGCGATGACGGCGTACTGCGAGCACGTCGGGTAGTACTTGCAGGTCGGGGGCCTCATCGGCGACACGTACCGCTGGTAGCCGCGCAGCAGCAGCAGGACGAACCGCCCGGGCAGACGCACCACGGTGTGCGCAGCGCGCTCGGCAGTGCTCATCGTGCTCGCTCGTCGGCCCGGCGCAACGCGGTGGCCAGCGCCCCGTCCAGATCGGCACCGAGGCGCGCGTAAGGGGCGCTCGCCGCCGGCGACAGCGCCCGCACGACGACCTTCGACCGGGGAGGGAACGCTGCCAGTCGCTCCCGCACGAGCGACCGCAGCCGACGCTTCACCAGGTTGCGCGTCACCGCGTTGCCGACGGCCCGAGACACG
>CAZFTZ010000316.1:0-11224 GCA_964521875.1 uncultured Cellulomonas sp.
TCGTCGAGCGACGCGGTGTCCGCGATGCGCCCGCGCCGCGTGGACAGGTCGCCCATCACGTCACCCTGCACCGAGGTCGGCACGGTGACCGCGATCCGCGACACCGGCTCGAGCACCACGGACCCGGCGGCGAGCAGCGCCTCCTTGACGCCCAGCGCCGCCGCCGTGCGGAACGCCATGTCGGAGGAGTCGACCGGGTGCGACTTGCCGTCGAACACCTCGACCCGGATGTCGACGATGGGGTACCCGTGCGGCCCGCCCGCGGCCATCCCTTCCTGGATGCCCTTCTGCACGGCCGCCATGTAGTTGCGCGGGATCGAGCCGCCCACCACCGAGTCGACGAACTCGTACCCGGTGCCGTGCGGCAGCGGCGACACCTTCATGTTGACCACGGCGTACTGCCCGTGACCGCCGGACTGCTTCTTGACCTTGCCCTCGGCCTCGGCCGTGCCGGCGATCGTCTCGAGGTAGCCCACCGGCACCGTGGACGTCGTGACGTGCACCGAGAACACCCGGGCGAGCCGCTCCAGCGCCACCGCGATGTGGGTGTCCCCGAGGCCGCGCAGCACCGTCTTGTCCGACACGCGCTCCACGGACAGCGTCGGGTCCTCGGCGACCAGCCGGGACAGTGCGGCGGACAGCCGGTCGTCGTCGGACTGCGTCACGGGCTCCAGCGAGACGCCGTAGACGGGCTGCCGCCGGCGCCCCGGGCGGGCGCGCAGCGACGAACCGCCCGGTGCACCCTTGCCGGTGAGCAGCGAGCCGGACGGCGTCTCGGCGAGCTTGGGCGCGGCGGCGACCTCGCCCGCGGCGGCGGAGTCCACCGGCAGGTGCTCCTTGCCGCGCATCCGGAACAGGCTGGGCAGCCGCTCCTCCGCCCCGGTCGTCGTGTTGGTCAGCTTGTCGCCGGCGTGGATCGTCCCGGACAGCACGCGGAACAGCGTCACCTGCCCGACGAACGGGTCGGCGACGGTGCGGAACGCGTGCACCAGCACCGGCCCCGCCGGGTCGGGCGCCACCTCGATGGCGGTGTCGCCGGCGTAGACGGTGGCCACCGACTCGGTGGGCACCGGGGACAGCTCGCACACGAGGTCGGCCAGCCGGTCGACGCCGACGCCGGTCAGCCCGGACGCGATGAGCACGGGGAACGCCTCACCCGCGCGCACCTCGGCCGCCAGCGTCTTCTCCAGGTCGGCGATCGTCGGCACCTCGCCGCCGAGGTACGCCTCGAGCTGCTCGTCGTCGTGGCTGACGATCTCCTCGGTCACCTCGTCGTGCAGCCTGTGCTCCTCGTCGGACAGCTGCTGGGGCACCGGCTGGGTCTTGTGCTGACCGTCCGGGGAGTAGGCGTACGCCTCCTCGGCGAGCACGTCGGCGATGCCCTCGAACGCGGACTCCTCGCCGGTGGGCAGCTCGAGCGGCACGATCCCGTCGCCGAACGACTCGCGCAGCTCGGCGAGCACGCGGTGGAAGTCGGCGCGCGGCTTGTCCTCCTTGGTGACGACGAACATCCGGGGCACGTCGAGCGCGGCGGCGGCGTCCCACGCCAGGTGGGTGCCGGCCTGCACGCCCTCGACCGCGGAGACGACGATCAGCGCGACGTCCGCGGCGGCGACGGCCGCGTCGACCGACGAGGCGAAGTCGAGGAACCCGGGGGTGTCCAGCAGCGTGATGTCGTAGGTGTGACCGTCGTCGGCCTCCCAGGTGAACGGCGCGGCGGCCAGCGACAGGGAGATGTGCCGCGCGATCTCCTCGGGCTCGTGGTCGCAGACGGTGGTGCCGTCCTCGACCTTCCCGGGCCGGGTGAGCACGCCGGCGCGGTGGAGCAGCGCCTCGGCGAGCGTGGTCTTGCCGGCACCGCTGGCGCCGAGCAGCGCCACGGTGCGGACTCTGGGCTTCGTTGCCTGGTCCATGTCGTCTCCTAGGGAGAGTTCCGTCCGGCCAGGCTAGTCAGAACCGGCCGACGACGACAGGACAACGGTCCCTGGGATCGGCCCTGGCCGGCGGCGGGCGACCGGGTGGCGCCCGCCGCCGACAGGTCGGGGGTGGTCAGGCGGCGGCGAGGACGTCGACGACGAAGACGAGGGTCGAGCTCGCCGGGATCGAGCCGTTCGCGGTGTCGCCGTAGCCCTTGTCCGGCGGTACCACCAGCAGCACCTGGCTGCCGACGTTCAGCCCGACGAGTCCCTCGTTCCAGCCGTCGATCACGCTGGCGCTGCCGATGTCCGAGACCGGGAAGGTGGTCCCGGCGTCCCACGACGAGTCGAACTGCGTGCCGTCCCACAGCCAGCCGGTGTACTTGACGACGACCGTCTGCCCGGCCGTCACCGCCGGGCCGGAGCCCTGGATCAGCGGTTGCACGACGAGGCTCGTCGGCGCCGTGCCGCTCGCGGCGGTGAGCGACGGCTTGCCGGTGTCGTCCAGCGTCACGGTCGGCAGCCCGTCGACCGGCGCGACGGCGGTGCCCTCCGCGCGGGCGGGGACGGTCTGGGTCTTGGCGACCTCGATGAGGTCGATCACCGTCAGGGCGTTGCCGCTGTCGTCGGTCGTCGGCGCGGCGAGCATGATCCGCGAGCCGACGTGCGACGTGGACAGCAGCTGGAACAGCTCGTCGAAGAACGACGAGGAGTCGACGGTCGTCACGATCGGCGTGCCGTCGTCCCAGGTGTTGCCGCGCTCCGAGCCGTCCGCGCCGGACACCTCGAGGACGTCGAGCGTCACGAGGTTGCCCTCGGCGACGGCGTCGCCCGAACCGTCGTCGACCAGCCGCGCCACCTGCGACGTGACCGAGAACGGCGTCGACGGCAGCGCGATGGTCGGCTTGGCGCCGGCGTCGCCGTTGACGGTGACATCGGCGAGCGCCGCCTCGTCGGCCGCGGTGTCCACGCTCGCGCTCGCGCTGGGCGACGCGCTGTCGGTCGGCACCGGCGGGGTGTCGCCACCGTTCGAGCAGGCGGCGAGCCCACCGAGGCCGAGCACCAGGATCACTGCTGCGGCGGTGGCGCCTCGGACGGTCGTCGAGCGGCGCACGCTGTCCTCCGGGGGTTGGTGACGAGGGAGCCGGCACGGCGGCCGACGCGTCGACGGTACGCGACGAACCTGTGAGCGGGCGAAGCCGACTACCGTTCGCCACGACCCGGCCGCAGCACCGTCGCCGGATGTTCACGAGAAGAGGTTCTGGTGTCCGAGTTGGGATTCGCCGTCGTCGGCTCCGGCTGGCGGGCCGAGTTCTTCGTGCGGATGGCGCGGCTGCTGCCCGAGCGGTTCAGGTGCGTCGGCGTCGTCTCGCGTGACCCCGAGCGCGGCGCGCGGGTGGAGCGGGAGTGGGGCGTGCCGACGGTCCGCGCCGTCGCCGACCTGCCCGCGCTGCGGCCCGAGCTCGTCGTCACCGCGACGCCCTGGCCGGTGACGCCGGTGGTGGTCACCGAGCTCGTCGGGCTGGGACTGCCGGTGCTGGCGGAGACTCCGCCGGCGCCGGACGCCGACGGGCTGCGCGCGCTGTGGGCGGCGGTGGGCTCGTCGCGCCTGGTGCAGGTGGCCGAGCACAGCCCCTGCATGCCGGCGCACCAGGCACGGCTGGCCGTCGTCACCTCCGGCCTCATCGGCGAGGTGACGAGCGTGCAGGTGTCCTCGACGCACCTGTACCACGCGGTGGGGCTGGTCCGGGCGTTCCTCGGCGTGGGCCGGGTCCCCGTCGTGGTGCGCTCCTCGCAGTTCACGGCGCCGCTCGTCGACCCGATGAACCGCGCCGGCTGGACGGGCGACGCGGCGACGAAACCGGCCACGAGCATCCTGTCGACGCTCGACTTCGGCGACGGGAGGTCCGCGCTCTACGACTTCACCGACAACCAGTGGCACAACCCGCTGCGCACCAACCGCATCACGGTCCGCGGCTCGCACGGCGAGATCGCGAACGACACCGTCACCCGCTGGGTCGACGAGCGCACCGTCACCACCTCGACGCTGCACCGCTGGCAGACCGGCATCGAGCAGAACCTCGACGGCTGGGACACCCAGCACATCTCGCTCGACGGGCGGGTGCTGTGGCGCAACCCGTTCGAGGGCGCCCGGCTGGCCGACGACGACGTCGCGGTTGCCACGCTGCTCGACCGGTGCGCCGCCTGGCTTCACGACGGTGGGCCGGAGCCTTACCCGCTCGCGGACGGCGCGCAGGACCACCTCGTCGGGCTCGCGATCGAGGAGTCGGCGCGCACCGGGTCGCCGGTGACCGCCGGGCCGGAGGCGTGGGCGTGAGTCACCCGAGCGGACCAGGGCCCTTCCCACGGAGGCGCTGGTCAGGCACCCTGACGCCATGACCTCGCTCGTCGTCTACGAGACGATGTACGGCCGCACCCGCGACGTCGCGCAGGCGGTCGCCCTCGGGTGCGAGTCGGGCGGCGAGGTGCGGCTGGTCGAGGTGACCGAGCTGGCCGGGGCCGCGGCGGACGGCGCGCTGCCCGACGACGTCACGCTGCTGGTGGTCGGCGGCCCGACGCACGCCTTCTCGATGACCCGTCCCAACACCCGCCGCGACGCGGCGAAGTACGGCGCGACGGTGTCGCGCACCGGCGTGCGCGAGTGGCTCGCCACGGTGAGGCTGCCCGCCGGCCTGCCGGTCGCCGCGTTCTGCACCAAGCTCGACAGCCCGCTGTCCGGCTCCGCGGCGCGCGCCATCGCGCAGCGGCTGCGCAAGCTCGGCGGGACGCTCGTCGTGCCTCCGAAGGACTTCTACGTGCGCGGCACGCAGCCGGTGCTGCTCGACGGCGAGCTGGATGCGGCCCGCGCCTGGGGTGCCTCGCTCGTCGTGCCCGCCGCCGCGGGCCGCTGACCGGGGCATCAGCCGACGGTGGTGCCGAAGGCGAGGCCGAGCAGGTAGGTGACGGCCGCGGCGCCGAAGCCGATGCCCAGCTGGCGCAGGGCCCGCCGCAGCGGGGACGCGCCGGACAGCACGCCGACGACGGCGCCGGTCCCCAGCAGCGCCAGCCCGACGAGCCCGGCGGCCCACGTGACGGCGGTCCAGCCGGTGGCGCCGGCGAGGTAGGGGATCACGGGGACCAGCGCGCCGGAGGCGAAGAAGCAGAAGCTGGTGCCGGCGGCGCCCCACGCGGTGCCGATCGCCTCGTGCTCGTCGGCGGGCTCGGCGGGCTCGTCCGCCTGCTCGTCGGGCGCGGCGGCAAGGGAACCGCCGGGTGCGGACTCGCCGGGGAGCGGGGTCGAGCTGCGCAGCAGGGACGGGCCCACCGCCTGGGCGGCCTGGTAGCGCGCGAGCGAGGACAGCACGGTGTCGGCACGGGCCTGGGCGGCGGCGGCGTCCAGGCCGCGGGCCCGGTAGACGAGGGCGAGCTCGTTGGCGTCGACGTCCAGGTCCGGCAGGGCGGCCCCGGCATCGGGATCGGGGTGGCCGGCCTCGAGCAGCTCGCGCTGCGAGCGCACCGACACGTACTCGCCTGCGCCCATCGACATCGCACCGGCGAGCAGGCCGGCGAGCCCGGAGAGCAGCACGGTCCGGTTCGAGACGCCGGAGGCGCCGATGCCGAGCACCAGCGCCAGGTTGGACACCAAGCCGTCGTTCGCGCCGAACACGCCGGCGCGGAACTGGCCGGAGATCCGGTTGCGGCCTCGGCGCGCCAGCCCGCGCACCACCTCTTCGTGGATCCGCTCGTCGGCCGCCATCTGCGGGGTGGCGTCGCGGTCCTCGTCGTAGGCGCCGCGGGCCTCGGCGCGCTGGGCGAGCGCCAGGGTGAAGACGGAGCCGAAGCGGCGGGCGAGGAACCCCAGCACGCGGCTGCGCCAGTCGCCCTGGAGCGGCCTGCCCACCTCGTCGCCCAGCAGCTCGAGCCAGTGCGCCTCGTGGCGGCGCTCGGCGTCGGCGAGCGCCAGCAGGATCTCGCGCTCCTCGCCGGTGCGCCGCGAGGCCAGGTCGCGGTAGACGGCGGCCTCGGCGCGCTCGTCGGCCAGGTAGCGGCGCCAGCGGCGGACCTGGGCCGATGTCGGGGCCGGACGGGCGGCGGGCGGCGTCGCGGGAGACGGGTTGGCGGACATCGCCGACCATCGTGACAGACGACGTTTGCGCAGGTCACGCCGGGCGCGGGATTCGCACGCCCGAACATCTGCGCTCGCACGCCCACCGTCGGGTCCGGGGGGCGTGGGAGGGGGATGCGTGGACGGCCGGGCTGGCGGCAGCAGGGGCGCTCTAGGCTCACGGGCCGTGCCGTCCCTGCTCATCGACACCGCGCCGCTGCGGGTCTCTCGCGACTTCCGGCGGCTGTGGAGCGGGCTGGCGGTGGCGAACCTCGGTGGCCAGCTCACCGTCGTGGCGGTCGGCCTGCAGGTGTACGCGATCACCCGGTCCACGTTCCAGGTCGGCGTGCTGGGCATCGTCGCGCTGCTGCCGCTCGTCGTCTTCGGGCTGTACGGCGGCGCGATCGTGGACCACTACGACCGGCGCACGGTCGCGCTCGTCGCGGCGGTCGTCACGTGGGTCGCGACGCTCGGCCTGCTGGCGCAGGCACTGGTGCACAACGAGCGGGTGTGGGTGCTGTTCCTGCTCACCGCGGTGCAGTCGGGCGCGAACGCGGTCAACGGCCCGGCCCGCTCGGCGATCTACCCGCGGCTGCTCACCCCGGCGTTGATGCCGGCCGCCAACGCGCTGCAGACGCTGGCGTTCAACATCGCCCTGACCGGCGGCCCGCTGCTGGGTGCCGTGCTGGTCGCGACCGTCGGCTACGGGCCGGCGTACGGCCTGGACGCCGCGCTGTTCACGTTCGCGCTCGTCGCGCTGCTGCGGCTCCCGCCCATCCCGCCGGAGGTCAACGCGCACTCCACGGCCGGACTGCGGTCCGTGCTGGAGGGCCTGCGCTACCTCGGCACCCGTCGCAACGTGCGCACGACGTTCGTCGTCGACCTCATCGCGATGATCACGGCGTTGCCTCGCGTGGTGTTCCCGGCGGTCGGGGTGCTCTACCTCGGCGGCGGCGCGACCACGACGGGCGCGCTGACCGCCGCGATCGCCGTCGGCGGCATCCTCGCCGGGCTGTTCTCCGGCGGGCTGACGCGGGTGCGCTGGCAGGGGCAGGTGATCGCCTGGGCGATCACAGGGTGGGGCTTGTCCGTGCTGCTGTTCGGCGTGGTGCTGGTCGTCGCGGGTCGGACGTCGCCGGCCACGGTCGGGTGGCCGGCGCTCGTCGTCGCGCTCGTCGTGCTGGCGGTCGCCGGCGCCAGCGACTCGGTGAGCGCGGTGTTCCGGCAGACCATCCTGCAGACCGCGGCGCCCGACGAGATGCGCGGCCGGCTGCAGGGCGTGTTCACCGTGGTCGTCGTCGGCGGTCCGCGGCTCGGCGACCTGTGGGTGGGCACGCTGTCGTCGCACGTCGGCGAAGCGTGGGCCGCGACGGCCGGCGGGGCGCTGTGCGTGACGCTGCTGTGGCTCGTCGTGCGCACGCAGCGCCGGTTCTGGCACTACGACGCGCTGGACCCGCAGCCGTAGCCCGCGGTGTCCGACGAGGCCAGTGGCCATATGTCACGAAACGGTTACGGGAGTCGGTCGCTTGTCCGAGTCGCGTCTTCATAGGCGCTGACCTGCGGAAACGCCGCTCGTCGGGCAACGGCCGAACAGGAAGCGCGGCCACCGCGGCGTCGCCCAGGATTAACCCAGAGTTTTCCCCCACCGCTTTCGCCCTCGGCGGACTCGATGCATGGTGGAACCACCCCGGTGGTCCTCGAGAGCCACCGGGAAGCGCTCGGGACCACTGTCCGCACCGGTCGAGAACCTGGCCACCGCGGGGTCCGAGCCCCCCTCACCGTCGCGGCCGAGACCAGAGCCGTGCGCCACGTCGCCGCGGGCCGTCGAGCCCGTCCGCCTCCGTGCCCGCCACCCGTCCGCCACCTGCGAGGGACGTCTCCATGTTCATCTTCGTGCTGCAGCTCCGGCACATGCTCAGCGGCCAGAGCGAGCTCTACCTGTTCGCCGTCTTCTCCACGCTGGTCTGGGTGCTGTGGCTGCTCAAGGTGCTGCTCTCGCGCCGGTACCGGCCGTGGACCGAGCCCTACGACGTCACGACGAGCGTCGTCGTGCCCGTGGTCGACGAGCCGCTCGACCTGTTCCGCGACGTCCTCGGGCGGATCGTCGCGCAGCGGCCCGACGAGGTGATCGTCGTCATCAACGGAGCGCCCAACCCGGACCTGGAGCAGGTGTGCGACGAGTTCGCGCCGCTGGTGCGGCGGGTCTGGACGCCCGTCCCCGGCAAGCGGAACGCGGTGCGCATCGGCACCCGGATGTCCACCGGGGAGGTCACCGTGCTCGTCGACTCCGACACCGTCTGGACCGAGGGCACGCTCGCCGAGCTGGTCAAGCCGTTCGCCGACCCGTCGATCGGCGGCGTCACCACGCGTCAGCGCATCCTCGACCCGGAGCGGTCGTGGATCACGCGCTGGGCCGACTGGCTGGAGAACACCCGGGCGCTCTACTCGATGCCGGCGCAGTCCGTGCTGGGGCAGGTCGGCTGCCTGCCCGGCCGCACCATCGCGTTCCGGCGCCGCATCCTCATGCAGGTCATGGACAAGTTCATGACCGAGCGCTTCCTCGGGGTGTTCCTCGAGGTGTCCGACGACCGCACGCTGACGAACCTCACGCTCAAGGCCGGCTACCGGACCGTGTACCAGTACCCGAGCCTGGTCTACACCGACGCCCCGCTGAAGGTGAAGAAGCTGTTCAAGCAGCAGCTCCGGTGGGCCCGCGGCAGCCAGTACAACACCCTGCGGATGCTGCCCTGGATGACCGGGCACGCCCCGGTGCTGGCGATCTTCTTCGCCACCGACATCCTGCTGCCGTTCCTGCTCGTCGGGACCATCGGCGGCTGGGTGTACCGGTCGGTGAGCCACACCGGCACCAACCTGTACGCCGCGGTGCTGGAGACCTACACCGGGCTGCGCGGCTGGGCCTGGGTGATCGGGCTGATGATCGTCTCGTCCGTGCTGTCGATGTCGATCCGGCAGATCCGCCACCTGCACGAGCGCCCGTCGGACTTCTTCCGGCTGCCGGTGTTCATCATCACCTCGACGTTCTTCCTCATGCCGGTGCGGCTGCTCGGGTTCCTGCGGATGGCGCACGTCGCCGGATGGGGCACCCGGGCCGGGGCGTACTCCGGCGGTTCCCTGGCGCGGGCCGACGACGCCTACCTGGTGGCCGAGCTGGAGCAGACACCGCCCGGTGGCGTGCCGGTGGACCTCGTCGACCGCGCCGCCCGGCCCGCGCCCGCGGCCCACGTGGCGACGGCCGAGCCGGAGCCCCAGGGCGTCGCCGTCGGCACGGTGGTGCGCGGCCGGCGGGTCGCCGTCCCACGGTTGCCCACGCCCCGGCGCCTCAACGTGCTGGCAGTGGTGCCGTACGCGATCGCCCTGACCCTGCTTGCCGTGGAGGCGCTCGCCTATGTCTGAGATGTCGATCAGGGGATGGATCCGCCGCACCTCGCTGCGTGCCCGGCTGGGGACCGTGGCCGTCGTCGTCGGCCTGCTGGCCGCGACCGGGACGGTGTGGCTCTCGCCGGCCACGAAGGTGACCCCGCAGCAGAGCGAGGCCGAGAAGCAGCTCGCCGCGGAGAACGCCAAGCTGCGCGCCTCGCTCGACGCGCGGCAGAAGGAGCTCGACGCGCTGCGTGCCTCCGACGCCAAGGCCGCGGCCGAACGCGCAGCCGGCGAGGCGAGCGGCGAGCAGAAGGCCGCAGCAGAGAAGGCGGAAGCCCAGGAGCAGGCGCGTCTGAAGGCCGCCGCGGAGCAGCAGGCCGCCGAGCAGCGGGCCAAGGACAAGGCGGCCGCCGAGCGCGCTGCCGGCGCGGCGCGCGGTGCCACCAAGGCGTCGCTGGAGAAGGCGCTCGCGGTCGCGGCGGGCAAGGCGGAGGGGGCCGACGACAGGGCGGACGCCTTGGAGCGCCAGCTCGCCGAGGCCAAGGCCAAGCTCGAGGCGGCCAACGCCGGCTCGCCGGCCGCCGCGCAGCCTGCGGCGAAGCCGACGGCCCCCAGCAAGGCCGAGCTGCTGCAGCCGGCGAACCGGCTGTTCGGGCTCTACACCACGCAGTCACCGTTCAACTGGGCGGAGTACGACGACGTCACGTCGAAGGTCGGCGTGACACCGAACGTCGCCGGCTACTTCCAGGGCTGGGACGGCGCGTTCCGCGCCGACGCCGTGACACGGTCGTGGGCCAAGGGCGCGCTGCCGCTGCTGACGTGGGAGTCCCGTCCGCTCCAGGCGGCGAACAACGAGGTCGAGGACCCCGACTACTCGCTGCCGACGATCCTGTCCGGCAAGTACGACGACTACCTGCGCCAGTACGCGCGGGACATCACCGCTCTCGGGCTGCCGGTGGCGATCCGGCTGGACCACGAGATGAACGGCGACTGGTACCCGTGGGCCGAGCGGGACTGGGACGGCAACTCGCTCAACGGCAACCACGACGGCGACTACGTGGCGATGTGGCGGCACGTCCACGACATCTTCCAGGCGGAGGGTGCCAACCAGTACGTCATCTGGGTCTGGGCGCCGAACATCGTCAACCGGCTGCCGGACTGGGCCCAGGACCCGTCGTACCTGGCGAGCCTGTACCCCGGCGACGGCTACGTCGACTGGGTCGGCCTGTCCGGCTACTACCGTCCGCCCTACGCGTCCGACCAGACGCCGACGTTCGACTACACCTACGGCCGGTCGCTGGACCAGCTGCGGTCCGTCTCCGCCAAGCCGATCCTGCTGGCCGAGGTCGGTGCCTCGGAGGTCGGCGGCAAGAAGCCGGCCTGGGTGAAGGACTTCTTCGCGGGCCTCGCGGACCCCGCCAACGCGGACGTCATCGGCTTCGCCTGGTTCAACGAGGTGGTCACCACGATCACCGGCGGCGAGCGCGTCACCAACGACTGGCGGATCGTCTCGCGGTCCGACTCGCTGCAGGCGTTCGTCGACGGCATCCACGACCCGGCCGCCGGGTACGTGGCGGCCCCCGCGGCAGCCGAGCCCACGGCAGCGGCGGCACCGGCGGCCGCCACGGCACCCGTCGCGCTCGCGGCGCTCGCCGCGCCCCAGCCGACGGCGACACCGACCCCCACGCCCACACCGACCCCGGAGCCGGCCGAGCCCGCGCCCCCCCCCACCGCGACCCCCGAAACGAACGCCACCGCCACCCCCCACACCAACCCCCACCCCACATCCACCCCCGCCTCCCGAAGGATCCCTCCCAGAACC
>CAZFTZ010000317.1:0-7996 GCA_964521875.1 uncultured Cellulomonas sp.
CGGGAAGTCGCCCATGAACACCGTCTGGCTCTTGATCTCGCCGGTGGTGTAGTTGACGAACTCCGCCGTGACGAACAGCGGCATGGAGTAGGTGAAGTCCTTCTCCTTGCACTCGTCGACGGTGTACTTCGGCTCCTCGAAGCGGTGCTCCCGGAACGACAGGGACATCGACCCGCCGAAGTCCTCGATCGGGGAGATCTCCTCGAAGATCTCCTCGAGGCCGGCGGTGGCCGGGACGTCGTTGCGGCCCTCGGCGAGGGCGGCGTCGACGCGGGCCCGCCAGCGCTCGTTGCCGAGCAGCCAGTCGAAGCTCTCGGTCTGCAGACCGAGCAGGTCAGGAACCTCGAGCGGCTCGTGGATCCTGGCGAAGGAGATGCGGCGGGACGCGGTGCGGGTGGCGACGGACGGAACAGCAGAGGTGCGCGAGGCAGCCAAGAGGGGTCCTTCCCTGCGGATCGAGTGCGCGTGCACACTTGCCCTGCCCGGCGAAGGGCGACCCCCCGGCCTCTGAGCCACCGGGACGTCGGGCACGTACGACGTCCGGGGGACTCGGGTTATACGGGATCGCGGCACAGGTCAGCGCAAAGCGCTAGCCTACTCAACTTCCCCCGAGTCGCAAACCCGCTGGAAGCGTCCCGTCAACGACGCGTGCCCGACGAAGGGACGACGGGCCGGTGACGTCCGGCCCGGAGCACGGCGAAGGCCCGCACCCTCCGCGACGGAGTGGTGCGGGCCTTCGCTCGCGACGCTCGCGGGCGGGACCGCCCGGACTAGCGCGACGTCACTTGATGGTGACGGTGGCGCCGGCGCCCTCGAGAGCGGCCTTGGCCTTCTCGACGGCGTCCTTGTTGACACCCTCCAGGACGGGCTTCGGGGCGCCGTCGACGAGGTCCTTGGCCTCCTTGAGGCCCAGGCTCGTCAGCGCGCGCACCTCCTTGATGACCTGGATCTTCTTGTCGCCGACCGTCTCGAGGATGACGTCGAACGAGTCCTTCTCCTCGACCTCCTCCTCGGCGGCACCGGCGCCGGCACCGGCCGGGGCGGCGACCGCGACGGCGGCGGGGGCGGCGGCGGTGACCTCGAAGGTCTCCTCGAACGCCTTCACGAACTCGGACAGCTCGATGAGCGTGAGCTCCTTGAACTGGTCGATGAGCTCAGCGGTGGACAGCTTCGCCATGGTGGCGGTTCCTTCCGGGATGGGCCGCCGGACTTCGCCGGCGGACGTGCTGGGTGGTGACTGGACGGCCTGGAGCGAGGCTCAGGCCGCTTCCTCCTGCTTGGCGCGCAGCGCCTCGACGGTGCGGACCGCCTTGGACGCCGGAGCCGTGAACAGGTACGCGGCCTGGTAGAGCTTGGCCTTGAACGCGCCGGCCGCCTTGGCCAGCAGCACCTCGCGGGACTCGAGGTCCGCGAGCTTGGTGACGTCCGCCGCGGTCAGGGCGCGCCCGTCGAGGACGCCCCCCTTGACGACCAGGGCGGGGTTCGCCTTGGCGAAGTCACGCAGACTCTTCGCGGTGGCGACCGGGTCGCCGGTGACGAAGGCGATCGCGGACGGGCCCTTGAGCGCGTCGGCGAACTCCTCGAGCCCGGCGTCCTTGGCCGCGATCGCGGTCAGCGTGTTCTTCACCACGGCGTAGTCCGCGTTGCCGCGCAGCGCGGTCCGCAGCGCCTTCAGCTGCGCGACGGTCAGCCCGCGGTACTCGGTGAGCACTGCGGCGCCCGAGCCCTTGAACTTCTCCGTGAGCTCAGCGACGGCAGTGGCCTTGTCCGGCCTCGCCATGGCATTCCTTCCGATGGTGGTACCCCGATGGGGAACCGCCGGCCCCGCACATGCGAAGAGCCCCGGCGCAGGCGCGGGGCTCGGGGCACGACGAACGCGGACGCTCGTCGCACGGAACTCTCACCTGCGCCGGCCTCCGCGTGAGCGGGACTTCGGGCGGCTGCCGTCCCCGGATGGGGGCGACGGCCGACGACCGGCGGTCTTGGGCCCGACGAGGATACACGACTTGGCACGGCTCCGTGCTACACCGGCGCCCCGAACGCGGTGAGCGGCACCGGGTCACCGGTGGCGTCCGTGCGCTCGCCGGCGGCGGCGACCAGGGCGGCGGCGACCGGGCGGCCCTCCCGCAGCAGCGCGTGGGTGCGCGTCATGACGTCGAGCGCGACCTCGTCGGGCAGCGGTGCGATCGCCGCGACGACGCAGGCGACCCCCGTGCGCAACAGCACCGACGCCAGCCCCAGCGCCTCTCCCCCGGCCCGCGTGCTGGCGCGCCCCACCTCGCACGACGAGAGCAGCACCAGGTGCGGCGGGCGGCCGGCGGCGTCCAGCTCGTGGGCGAACAGCGGCCCGTCGGCCAGCCGCACGGAGCTGAACAACGGGTTCTCCGGCTCGTGCCGGCCGTGCGCGGCGAGGTGCACGATGCCCGGCGACGCCAGCAGGTCGGCGGTGCGGGCGGCGGTCGCGTCCGGCCCGACGAGCGCGGTGGCCCCCGGCCACAGGCCGGCCACCTCGTGCGCCTCGCGCTCCGCGAGCGACAGGCCCGGACCGGCGACGGCGGTCACCTGGGGCGGGGAGGCGGGGGCGGTGCCGGCGTGGGACAGCCAGTGCCGCACCGAGGGTGCGACCACCGTCGGCCGGCCGGCTCGGCACGGCAGCAGGGTCCACGGCACAACGCCGAGCCACCCGCCCGCGACGACGACGAGCGTGCGGTCGTCGTCGGGCAGCACGGCGGAGAACCGGGCGGTCAGCAGGCTCAGGGCGTGCTCCAGCGACGTGCGGGCGACCGCGTGCAGGTCCGCCGGCACCAGAGGGTTGGCGAGCACCTCGAGGTCGGCGTGCACGCGCCGCACCGTCTCGCGGACCGGCGCGGAAGGGCCGAGTGCCACCAGCCGCATGCCGGCGGCGTCGGCCCGCACCGCGTACAGGCCGTCCCGGTGCTCCAGCAGGTCGAGCAGCACCTCGCCGGGACGTCCGGCGAGGGCGAGGCGCACGTCCGAGGCGCGCCCGGCGCGGTCGTCGGCCACCCGCCCGCGCTCGTGCCAGGACCGCGCGAGGATCTCGCGCGTGAGGCGCTCGGTCTCGGCGCCGACCCGGACGCGGCCCGGCGCGGCCTCCGAGGCGCCGAGCACACCGGCACGCTCGCCGGTGAGGAACCGCAGCCGGCCCAGCAGCTCGGCCGCGACCGGGTCGGTGTGCGGGACGGCGCGGGGCGTGCCGCCGATGGCCGACCGCACCCGCTCCGCCGCGTCCAGCACGGCCGCCGGCCGGCGGGTGCCCAGCGCCAGCTGGGCGTCGAGGTCGGCCAGGGCCGCGCCGTGCACCGCGCCCGCGGTGCGCAGGTCGAGCGAGCCGAATCGGGCACGGTGCAGCCGCAGGTCGCGCTGGCCTGCCACCACCTCGGTGACGGCCGAGCGCCGGCGCCCCGCGGCGAGCTCGAGGAGCACGCGCACCCGCCGGGCCGCCAGCCGGACGCCGATCGACGCGCCGCGCGGGATGGGACCGAGCTCGGTGAACAGGGCGTGCGGGTCGGCGACGGCGCCACGGGCCAGGTCCGCCTCGATCCGCAGGCACTTCGCGGCGGTGACCCACAGCGGCCTGCCGGCGGCGCGGCACTCCTCCTCCAGCCGGGCGGCCCGAGCCGCGACGGTCGCCCAGCGGGCGCGGGTGCCGGGGTCGTCGGACGGCCAGGTCGTCAGCACGGCCACGTCCGCCTGCAGCTCCAGCTGGGTGGCGCGCAGCACCCACGCCTGGTCGCCGCGACGGCGGAACAGCCGTCGGGCCGCCGCGGCGTGCAGCCGGGCCGCCTGCGGGTCGCCGCGCAGCATGGCGCACTCGGCGCGACCCAGCTCGCACTCCCCGACGTCGTGCGGCAGGTGCTGTGCCGTGAACAGCTCGGCCGCCTCGGCCAGGGTGCGGTCGGCGACGGCGACCAGGCCTGCCTCGAGCAGCACCTGGGCGCGGTCCAGCAGGGCGATCGGCCGACGACCGGGCAGGGTCCGCGCCGCGGCCTCCATGCGCGCCAGCGCCTGCGGCAGCCGCCCGGCGTAGTAGTCCAGGTGGCCCAGGTTGTGCTCCGCCTTGAACGCCAGCCGGGCGAAGCCCGCCGTCTTCGCGCGGCGCACGCACTCGAGGTAGTCGGCGCGGGCCTGCGTGAGGTTGCGCAGCTCGCCGTGCACCACGCCGCGGTTGAGCAGCATGCGGCAGGCGTCCAGCGGCTCCGCGTCGGCGATGTGCTCGATCGCCAGGTCCAGCCAGGTCACCGCCTCGTGGAGGCGTCCGGCGCGCACCGCGAGCAGCCCGTGCAGACCGTAGACGGCCGGGGCGAGCCCGGCCCAGCCCTCCCCGGGCACCGCGTCGGCGACCATCCGGTCGAGCTCGGCCAGGGCGCGCTCCGCGCTGCCGCGCACCTCGGCCTCGGACCGCACCAGCTCGATGAGCGCCCAGGCGCGCACCCGGACCACGGCGGGTTCGGTGCCGTCGTCGGGCAGCGCTGCGAGCACCGGGCGCAGCAGCCGGCGGGCGTCGGCGGGATGGCCCTCGGCGTTCTCGTCCTCCGCGCGCCGCACGGCGTCCCCGAGCGCCGCCAGGTCCACCGACCCCGGCGCCACCGTCTCGCCGGGGCGGGTCATCGTGCTTACAGCTCGACCTGCGGGGTGACGATCGGCACCGCCGGGTCGGAGGGGCGGCGCAGCACCAGGCGCGCCGGGCCGCGCTCCACGTCGGCGAAGGAGAAGCGGCCGTCCTCGTCGGAACGGGTCACCAGCACGTCCCCGAACTGGTGCAGCTCGACGGTCAGCTCGCCGGCGGGAGCGGCCCAGCCGTCGACGCGCACCTGGTCCGGCTCGTGGTGCACCGAGATCATCACGGTGAGCACGTCGGTGGTGAAGGTGATCGTGCCGGCCTCGATGCTCGCCTCGTCGGCACGCACCGAGCCGGCGAGGTCGCCGACGAGGTGCAACCGGGCCACCTCGGCCTGCAGCGCCTCGACGGTGAGGGCGATGCCGATGCGGTCGACGAGGCCGTCGGGGACCGGGTCGTAGGCGTCGACGAGTGCGTCGAGGTGACGCAGGATCTCCTCGTCGGCCACGTCGATCGCACCGGAGGCGACGAGGGCGAGGACGGAGTCGTCGGCGGCGGTCACAGCGTGCTCCAGGTCGGGTCGGAGGTCAGGGCGAGCCGCAGCTTGGCCAGGCATCGGCCGCGGGTCGGACCGATGCTGCCCACGGGCATGCCCAACGTGCGAGAGACGACGGCATAGTCGGGGCGGTCCACCATGGCGACCAGGGCGAGCAGCTGGCGGCATCGCTCGGGCAGCTCGCGCACGTGGCGCCAGAGCGCCTGGTCGCGCTCGTCGCGCGTCACCACCGCGTCCGGGCCGTCGTCGCCGGGAGCGGCGAGCCACTCCGTCACCTGGTCGTCCTGCTCGGTGCGCACCATGTCGTCGCGGGTGCGGCGGACCGCACGCCAGGCGGCGCGGCGGGCGGTGACGAGCAGCCACTGCAACGTGGCGTTCGGGTCACGGATCGTCTCGATGTCCCGCACCAGCGTGAGCCACACGTTCTGCACCAGGTCCTGCGCCTGCTCGTTGTCGGCACCCTGCGCGCGCACCGTGCGCCACAGCAACGGGGTGACGGAGGTGACGAGGCGCGCCAGCGGGTCACGGTCGCCCGCCCGGTAGGCAGCCACGGCCTGCGCAGCCTGGTGCGCGAGACCCTGGTCCTCGTCCCGGACACCGGCCTCGACCGGGTCCGTCACCTCGTCGCTCATCATGGAACCCCTCACCCGAGCCCCTCGGCGGGTGGCCGACTCACCGGAACGGTAAGGCGACCCTGACCACCCCACAAGGGGGCGCTGGGCCGTCCGGGTGCGCGGCTCGAGCGACCCTGCCCTCCGTGGGGGTCGCCCGGTGAGGAGCCGTGTCGGCGGATGCAGATACCGTCCCAGGTATGTGATGTGTGTCACATCGCTGGTGAGGGGTGTATCTGGCGGTCCGGCCGGCGCTCCTCGCTCGCGTCCGAGTCCACCGGACCGACAGGAGCACGCCATGACGCAGCAGGAGGCGGGCGAGCAGACCCGCGACGACATCCGTCCCGTCAAGCGGGTGTGGGAGGACGCCCTGCTCGCGCGCCCGGGCGTCGTCGGCGTCGACATCGCCGAGAAGATCAGCCACGGCGTGCCCACCGGGCAGCTCGCGATCGTCGTGCACGTGGAGGTGAAGCGGTCGCTCGACGAGCTCCCGGCGGGCGAGGCAGTGCCCGACGAGATCGAGGGCATCCCGACGGACGTCGTGGTCCACCACGTCGGGCTGGAGCCGGTGGCGGTCGAGGCGACGGCGCCGCAGCGCGTCCGCCCGCTCGCCGGCGGCGTCTCCTTCGGTCCCCTCGACCCGGTGACGGCTGCCGACGACGAGGGCACGCGGCTGCGCTCGGTGAACGGCACGCTCGGCGTGCTGGTCACCGAGCCGGGCACCGGCCGCACGCTGGCACTGACCAACTGGCACGTCGCAGCCGGCGACGGCCTGGAGGACGTCGGCAGCCTGTGGGCGCAGCCGGCACTGGCCGACGACGGTGTGCCGTCCGACCGCGTCGGGGCCCTGGCCCGCGGCGTGCTGACCGACCGCGTCGACGCGGCGGTGGTGGCCCTGGCGCCCGGGGTGCCGTGGTACCCCGGCATCGTCGGCATCGGAGCGGTGACCGGGTGGGGGTACGCGCAGGTCGGGACCCACGTCCGCAAGCACGGCCGCACCACAGGGCTGACCTCGGGGGTCGTCGCGTCCGTCGACTTCACCACCGCGGTGGACTTCGGCCCGGGAACCGGGCGGCGCACCCTGCGCGACCAGCTGCGGATCGAGCCCGACGAGGGGTACCAGCGGTTCTCCGCCGGCGGGGACTCCGGCTCCGTGCTGGTCGACGACGCCGGCCGGGTCGTCGGCCTGCACTGGTGCGGCGAGGACGACGGCAGCTTCGGGGTGTCGAGCCCGATCCACGTGGTGCTCGGCACCCTCGGCGTCGACGTGGTCACCGCCGCCTCGGCCGCATCCGCGGCTGCCCGACGAGCTGCGCGCGCCCGCGCCATCACCGCGATCCGGCGCGCGTCGCTGCTGCCACCGATCGAGGCCGCCTACGAGATGCCGGGCATGTGGGAAGGGTTCGTCCGGCGTGGCGGGCGGGGGCCGGTGCGCACCGACCGGCGCCCGGCGCCGTCTGCGCCGCCCGTCCCCGGCGCACCAGGGGACGCCCCGACCCAACGGACAGCGCCCGACGACGGCGCGGGCCTGCGGCGGGTCGCGGGCACGACGAGCGCGTCCGGCCTCTCGACGGAGTCGGTGACCGAACCGTTCACGGAGCCGTTCGCGGAGGGTGGTGCGCAGCCCTTCACGGAGCCCTTCACGGAACCCTTCACCGAAGGCAGCGCTCAGCCGTTCACGGAGCCGTTCACGGAGGGCGACGCTCAGCCGTTCACGGAACCCTTCACCGAGCCGTTCACCGAAGGCAGCGCTCAGCCCTTCACGGAGCCGTTCACGGAGGCGGACGCGCAGCCCTTCACAGAGCCCTTCACCGAACGCTTCACGGAGGGCGATGCACAGCCCTTCACGGAGCCGTTCACCGAACCGTTCACCGAGGGCGCGCCGCAGCCGTTCACGGAGCCGTTCACGGAGCCCTTCACGGAGCCGTTCCCCGAGCCCTTCACCGAGCCCTTCACCGAGCCCTTCACCGAGGCGCTCCACGCCGACCCGTTCACGGAACCCTTCACCGAACCGTTCACCGAACCGTTCACCGAACCGTTCACCGAACCGTTCACCGAGGGCGGCGCCCAGCCGTTCACCGAGCCGTTCACCGAACCCTTCACGGAGCCGTTCACGCAGCGCAGCGGCGTCTGGGCGGCCGACCCTCAGGTCCGCGGCGCCGCGCTCGCCGCGCTGCGGCAGCGGCAGGCGTTCTGGGCCGGCTGGCTCGCGGCCATGCGCCGGCGTCACCGCGGCCCGCGACGCCACTA
>CAZFTZ010000318.1:0-4325 GCA_964521875.1 uncultured Cellulomonas sp.
GGAAGCCGGAGGCGCCGGCACGGATCGCATCCAGTACGTACTCGTCGAGGTCGAACGTCGTGAGCACCACGACCTTCGGCGCGTCGGGGCGCGCCGTGATCTGCGCCGTGGCGGTCAGCCCGTCCATCGTCGGCATCCGCACGTCCATGAGGACCACGTCGACGTGCGGGCCGGAGCCGGTGAGCTGGCGCACCGCCTGCGCGCCGTCGCCGGCCTCGAGGACGACCCGCAGGTCCTCCTGCGAGTCGATGACCATGCGGAACCCGGCCCGCACCAGCTGCTGGTCGTCGACCAGCGCGACGTCGATCACGACACGACTCCTCTCGGGGTGGGGATCTCGGCGCGCACGCGGAAGCCGCCGCCGGGCCGCGGCCCCGCGGTCAGCGTGCCGCCGAACATCGCGGTGCGCTCGCGCATGCCGACCAGCCCCTGTCCGTGCCCGTCGCTGTCGGCGGCGGCGCCTCGGCCGTCGTCGGCCACCTCGAGCAGCACGGACTCCGGCCGCCACGCCAGCAGCACCGTCACCGACGGGTCCGGCCCGGCGTGCTTGAGCACGTTCGTCAGTGACTCCTGCGCGATCCGGTACACGGTGAGCCCGGCCCCCGGCGGCAGGTTGCGGGGCGTGCCGACGCGGGCGAGCGAGACGCGCATCCCGGCGGCACGCAGCTGCCCGACGAGGTCCTCGAGGTCGCCTTCGGCCGGCTGCGGCGCGACCGTCGGGGTGGCCCCCGTCGCGGGCGTCGCGGTGGTCGGCAGGAGTCCCGGCGCCTCGTCACGCACCTCCTCGGTGCGCAGCACGCCGAGCAGCCGTCGCATGTCGGTGAGCGCCGCGCGACCGATCTCGCCGATGGTCGTCAGCGCGCGCGTCGGCGCGGCGGGGTCGGAGGCGGCGGCGTACCGGCCGCCGTCGGCCTGGGCGATGATCACCGACAGCGAGTGGGCGACGATGTCGTGCATCTCGCGGGCGATGCGGGCCCGCTCGGTCGCGGTGGCCAGCCGGGCCTGCCGGTCACGGTCCGCCTCCGCCTGGCGGGCGCGGTCCTCCAGCGCCTCGAGCCGCAGCATCCGGCTGCGGCGCACCAGGGCGAACGCCCACACGACGAGGAACATCAGCAGCGCGAACACGCCCGACGCGACCGCCGTGACCGGTTCGGTGTGCTCGCCGGCCAGCAGCACGACGAGCAGCGCGCTGCCGGCGACGGCGCCCCACAGCCCGACCCGGCGCGCCCAGAGCGGGCCGTGGAGCGTGACCGAGTAGAGCGCGACGAGGACGAGGAAGTCGACCGGCAGCGCCACCGGAAGGCCCACGAGCATCTGGAACAGCACGACGCCGTAGACCAGCGCGGCGGACGGCGCGGGGGCGACCCGGCGCCAGGCCAGCGGCAGCGCGGTGCCGAACGCCAGGGCGGCGGAGAACCAGGCAGCGGGCTCGAGCCACAGCCGCGGCACGGTGAAGCCGGAGACGCCGCCGCTGATCGTCACGCTGCCCGGCAGGACGAGCAGCAGCAGCACACCTGCCAGCAGGCAGTCGACGGCGAACCGGTGCTCGTCCTCCCACGCGAGGAGCCGCTCCCAGAGGGTCATCGCGCCGGCGCTCCTGCGACACGTGTCCCGCTCACCCGTCGAGCGTATGGGCAGGTCGGCGTCGCGCGGATGCTCCGGCAGGTGGACGTGGCATCCGCCCGTGGTCGCATGACGAGCGCGCGGGCCTCGTCGTGCGACTGCCGGGCGCCCCTCGCCGTGCCTGGAGTACCGCCGTGACCTGCGTGCCAGTAGCGGAGAACACCACTCCGTGACCTAGCATGGGGCAATGACCCAGGTACTGCTGGCGGAGGACGATCCAGCGATTGCCGAACCTTTGGCCCGGGCGCTCGGGCGTGAAGGTTACGACGTGCACGTGCAAGGTACGGGTCAAGGAGCGATCGACGGTGCGTCCACCGCGGACCTCATCGTGCTCGACCTGGGCCTGCCGGACATGGACGGCCTCGACGTCGCGCGCACCATCCGCTCCGCCGGCCTGACCACACCCGTGCTGGTGCTCACCGCACGCGCCGAGGAGGTCGACCTCGTCGTCGGCCTGGACGCCGGGGCCGACGACTACGTCACCAAGCCGTTCCGCCTGGCCGAGCTGCTCGCGCGCGTGCGCGCCCTGCTGCGCCGCAGCAGCGGCACCGAGGCCGGCGACGAGGACGAGCTGCGGGCGCAGGACGTCCGCGTCGACGCCGCTGCCCGCCGCGCCTTCCAGGGCGAGCGCGAGCTGCACCTGACCGCCAAGGAGTTCGACCTGCTGCGCGTCCTGGTCGCGGCGAACGGCGCGGTCGTCGGCCGCGAGCAGCTGATGCGGGACGTCTGGGGCTCGGACCCGACCGGCTCGACGAAGACCCTCGACATGCACGTCTCGTGGCTACGCCGCAAGCTCGGCGACGACGCCAACTCCCCGCGCTACATCACGACGGTGCGCGGCATGGGCTTCCGGTTCGAGACGACCGCCGACCAGGCCGGCCTCCCGGTGGCCGAGCGGGTCTAGGCGGCCTGACAGGTGCGCCGCCGCGTCCTGCAGGCGACGATCGCGGCGGTGGCGGTCGCCGTCGTGCTGCTCGGTTTCCCGCTCGGCTTCCTCGGCGCGCAGATGGTGCGCCAGAACGACGTGCGCAGCCTCGACACGCGCGCCGGCCGGGTGGCGAACGCCGTCGACTTCCGGCTCCAGTTCGACCAGCCGGTGACGGACCGCACCATCGAGGGCTACGTCGGCAGCAACGGCGAGGTGACGGCGACGATCGTCGTGCGCACCCCCGACGACCAGGTGCTGCGCGCGGGCCCGGACCTCGCCGGTCGCGTGGTGTCCGTGCAGACGACGAGCTCCGGCGGCGCGGAGGTGACGCTCTACGCGTCCTGGTGGGACCTGCTGTGGCGGTCGATGCGGATCGTGCTGCTCGTGGTCGGCGCCGCGCTCGTCGCGTTCGGGGCGGGCATCGCCACCGCGATCTGGCAGGCGAACCGGCTCGCCAAGCCGCTGGTCTACCTCGCCGCCTCCGCCGAGCAGCTCGGCACCGGACAGGTGCGCCCGGCCCTCGAGCCGTCCGGCGTGGAGGAGATCGACCTGGTCGCCGCCGAGCTGTCGCGCTCGGCGGACCGGCTGGCCGGCCGGCTGGCCGCGGAGAGGCAGTTCGCGTCCGACGCCTCGCACCAGCTGCGCACGCCGCTGGCGGCGCTGTCGATGCGGCTGGAGGAGATCGGGGCCACCGCAGGCGAGGAGTCGGTGCGCGAGGAGGCACGGATCAGCCTGGAGCAGGTGGAGCGGCTGGTGAAGGTGGTCGACGCCCTGCTGGCGGCCTCGCGGCGGGCGCAGGGCGGCACCACCGAGGCGGTGTCGCTCGCGGAGGTGGTGCACCAGCAGCAGGAGGAGTGGGTGCCGACCTTCGCCCGGGCCGGGCGCTCGCTCGTCGTCGACGTCGACCCGGTCACCCAGGTGCTCGCCACGCCGGGTGCGCTGGCGCAGGTGCTGGCCACGCTCATCGAGAACTCGCTCAAGCACGGCGCGGGCACGACGACGGTGCGCTCGCGCTCGTCGGGCGCCGGGAGCAGCGGTGGCGTGGTGATCGAGGTGGGGGACGAGGGCGAAGGGGTGCCCGACGAGCTCGCGGGGCGGATCTTCGAGCGCGGCACGACGTCCGGCGGCGGGACCGGGCTCGGCCTGGCCCTGGCGCGGGACCTGGCGGCGGCGGACGGTGGCCGGCTCGAGCTGGCGCAGCGGCGACCGGCGGTGTTCGCGCTGTTCCTCGCCGGCGTGCCGGCGGGGCTGCGGCCGGAGGTGGTGCTGCCGCAGGGGGCGGTGGTGGCGACGCGGAGCGGACGGCGGCGCTGAGGGCGCCCACCCCCGTACGGTGACCTTCCCTGACGTATGTGGGGTGATTCACCCCGCTGACGTCGGGAAAGTCGGGGTCGCCCAGCCGACCACAGCCCGGGCCGGGGGGGGGGTGGGGCGCGGTGCGGGGAGGGGGGCGGCGGGGCGGGTGGTACGCCGGGCACCGTTGCGCCGTGAGCGACGGGCGGGAA
Organism: uncultured Cellulomonas sp.; assembly: GCA_964521875.1. GTDB lineage: Bacteria > Actinomycetota > Actinomycetes > Actinomycetales > Cellulomonadaceae > Cellulomonas. Next base: position 4,057 of record CAZFTZ010000318.1, read on the forward strand.
GTGGAGTCGGGCGGGACGACAGGGACTGGGTGCCTCCCGTCGCCCGGCGGCAGGCCGGTGTCTTCACCCGGCGACAGGCGGTCGACGCCGGTGCCACCGTGGAGCAGGTGCGCTGGCGGGTGCGGACCGGGCGGTGGGTCCCCGTGGCGGGCACGGCGCTGCGCAGCGCGGCATGGGGGCTTGACGAGAGAGCCGACCTCGTCGCCGCGCATCTGACCTGGCCCGACGGCATCGTTGCGCTTCGATCGGCTGCCTTGGTCCACCGGCTC
>CAZFTZ010000319.1:0-7320 GCA_964521875.1 uncultured Cellulomonas sp.
GGTCCGCCGCCATGGCCTCGGCCGATGACGGTGACGGCGACGTGCCGGAGGAACGAGAGGTAGGAACCGAGACGCGCATGGGCACCGACGACACCGTGGCAGAGATGACGCCGGGATGGGCCACCTGGTCGCCGACACCGGTCGGCGCGCCGGTCGACCCCGAGGACCGACGCCGTGCCGCACTGGTCGAGAGTCTGCCGCCGGTCTCCGAGGACACCCCGGTGCTGGCCGAGCTCCACCAGGACACCCGGCGGCGCATCGAGTTGCAGGGACGACGGTTTCCGAAGCCGGACGGCACGCGCGTCATCACGGTGGCGAACCAGAAGGGCGGCGTCGGCAAGACGACGACCACAGTCAACCTGGCGGCGGCACTGGCGCAGTCCGGACTCACGGTGCTGGTGCTGGACAGCGACCCGCAGGGCAATGCGTCGACCGCGCTGGGAGTGGACCATCGCGCCGGCACCCCGTCGATCTACGAGGTGCTCGTCGAGAGCGCGCCGATGCAGACCGCGGTCCAGGAGAGCCCGGACGTGCCCGGCCTGTTCTGTGTGCCGGCCACGATCGACCTGTCCGGCGCCGAGATCGAGCTGGTGTCGATGGTCGCCCGCGAGACGCGACTGCGCACTGCTCTCGAGCACTACATGACGTGGCGGTCCGAGCACGGCCAGGAACCGATCGACTACGTGCTCGTCGACTGCCCACCGAGCCTCGGGCTGCTGACGGTGAACGCGTTCGCCACCGGCCGCGAGGTGCTCATCCCCATCCAGTGCGAGTACTACGCGCTGGAGGGCCTCAGCCAGCTTCTCAAGACGATCGAGCTGATCCAGGCGCATCTCAACCCCGGGCTGCACGTCTCGACGATCCTGCTGACGATGTTCGACGCCCGGACGAACCTGGCGCAGCAGGTGGCCGAGGAGGTGCGGACGCACTTCCCGGAGCGCACGCTGCGCACCACGGTGCCGCGCTCGGTGCGCATCTCGGAGGCACCGAGCTACGGGCAGACCGTGATGACCTACGACCCGGGCTCGTCCGGCGCCCTGGCGTACCTCGAGGCGGCGCGTGAGCTGGCGGACCGCGGCGCGGTCTGGCCGGCCGGCGCATCGACCTCCGACGTCGAGCCGCGGACGGGTCCGCACGCCCGGGCGGACGCGCCGAGCGGTTCAGCCGACGCCAGGGGCCGGGCGTCGGCATGGGACAACTGGCGTGCAGCCGGCGAGGAGGAGCGGTGAGCGAGAAGCGACGGGGTCTCGGGCGGGGTCTCGGGGCACTGATCCCCACGGGGGTGGAACCCTCGCGTCCGGCCCGCGAGCGACCGGTGGACGTGTTCTTCCCGTCGGCGCGGGACGGCGACGGGGACGGTTCCGCGGTCGCCTTGGCGCTGCGTGACGACGAGACACCTGACGACCCGACGACAGGCACGCCCACGGCCGACGGGACGGATCACACTCTCACGGGATCGGCCGACGAGCTGCTGCCTGTGCCGGGGGCGACCTTCGCCGAGATCCCGGTCTCGTCCATCCGGCCCAACGCCAAGCAGCCGCGCACCGTCTTCGACGAGGATGCGCTCGACGAGCTCGTCGGCTCCATCCGCGAGGTGGGGGTCTTGCAGCCGGTCGTCGTTCGCCCGGTCGCCGACGGGTACGAGCTGGTGATGGGGGAGCGCAGGTGGCGGGCCACCCAGGCCGCCGGCCTGAGCACCATCCCGGCGATCATCCGGCAGACCGACGAGGGCGACCTGCTGCGCGACGCCCTGCTGGAGAACCTGCACCGCGCCCAGCTGAACCCGCTCGAGGAGGCGGCCGCCTACCAGCAGCTGCTCGACGACTTCGGGTGCACACAGGAGGAGCTGGCCGGCCGCATCCACCGGTCCCGGCCCCAGATCTCCAACACGCTACGGCTGCTCAAGCTGCCGCCGCTGGTGCAGCGGCGGGTCGCTGCAGGCGTGCTGTCCGCCGGACACGCCCGGGCGCTGCTGGCACTGCCGGACGCCGGCGCGATGGAGCGCATCGCCCAGCGGATCGTCGCCGAGGGCTTGTCGGTGCGCGCCGTCGAGGAGATCGTGGCGCTCGGGGGCGACCAGGCGAAGCCGGCACGTCGGACGGTGCCGCGGGCGGGCGACCGCAACGAGGCGCTCGACGACCTCGCGGCCCGGCTGTCCGACCGGTTCGAGACGCGGGTCAAGGTGGCGCTCGGCAAGTCGAAGGGCCGGTTGACGGTCGAGTTCGCGTCCGTCCAGGACCTCAACCGCATCCTCGGCACGCTCGCACCGGGAGACCCCGGCCTGTTCCACCGTTAGGCGTACGTCAGGCAAGGCGCCGATCGTACAAGAAGCGTGTCGTCGCAGGTGAGGAGCGGAGGACTCAGGACGCGCCGAGCTCCGCGTCGACGAGCGAACGGTAGAGCGGGCCGAGCTCGTACCCAGCCGCCTCGGCGGCCTGCGGCAGCAGCGACGTCTCGGTCATGCCGGGGGCGACGTTGACCTCGAGGAACCACGGGGTGCCGTCGGCGTCGACGACGAGGTCGGTCCGCGACAGCCGCGACAGCCCGAGGGCCCGGTGTGCCGCCAGCGCGGCGTCGGCGGCCCGCGCCGCGACCTCGTCGGGCAGCCGTGCGGGCACGAAGTACTCGGTGCGCCCCGGGTTGTACCGGGCGTCGTAGTCGTAGGGGCCGTCGGTGACGATCTCGACGGCCGGCAGCGCGAACGGGCCGGGGCCGACGTCGAGGACGGACACCGCGACCTCGGTGCCGGTGACGGCTCGCTCGACGAGCGCGGTGTCGCTGTAGGCGAAGCACTCCACCATCGCGGCCGGCAGCTCCTCTCCAGCGGTCACCAGCGTCACGCCGAGGGCGGAGCCGCCGCGATCTGGCTTGACCGCCAGCGGCAGCCCGAGGCGGGCGACGAGGGCGTCCAGGATGCGGTGGGCGCCGAGCTCGCGGAACAGCGTCTGCGGCAGCGTGACGAAGTCCGGGGTGGCCAGCCCGGCATGGGAGACGACGGTCTTGGCGATCGGCTTGCTCCAGGCGATGCGGCTCTCGCGGGGGCCGGTGCCGAGCACCGGCGTGCCGAGCAGCGCGAGCACGTCGCGCACCGAGCCGTCCTCGCCGGTGGCGCCGTGCAGCAGGGGCCAGACGAGGTCCGGGGCGAGGTCGCGCAGCGTCGGGACGAGGTCGGCGTCGACGTCGTGCACCAGCACTTCTGCTCCGGTGGCACGCAGCGCCTCGGCGACGCGCCGGCCGGACCGCAACGAGACGTCGCGCTCGTGGGAGAGCCCGCCGGCGAGCACGACGACGCGAGGGGTGGCGTGGGCGACGTTCACGGCGTGGCGCTCCAGGGTCGTCCGGACGAGACGACGCGAGCCTAGCGAGGCGCCGACCGCCCGAAGGAGACCTGGCGCCGCGACATGGAGGTCACGCGAGGTCGGGACCGGGGGACTGGACCTGGGGCGCGTCCGGGTGACCGGCGGTGCCGAACAGCTCCACGAGCTCGGCCTCGCCCGCCACCACACCCGCGAGCCGGCGGATGCCCTCACGGATCCGCTCCGGCGTGGGGTAGCAGAACGACAGCCGCATGTGGTCGGCGCCCTGCCCGTCGTAGTAGAACGCCGTGCCAGGCACGTAGGCAACGCGGGCGGTGACGGCGCGCGGCAGCATCTCCTTGGCATCGAGACCCTCGGGGAGCCGCACCCAGGTGTAGAAGCCGCCGTCCGGCACGGTCCACGTGCACTCGGGCAGGTACTCGGCCAGCGCGCCGACCATCGCGTCGCGGCGCTCGCGGTACTGCTCGCGGTACGCCTTGACCTGACCGCGCCAGTCGCACGTCTCCAGGTAGGTCGAGATGGCGAACTGCGCGGCGTTGGACGGGCAGAGGATCGCGGACTCGCTGGCCAGCACCAGCTTCTCACGCACGGCGTGCGGGGCGACGACCCAGCCGACGCGGTAGCCGGGGGCGAAGGTCTTGGAGAACGTGCCGAGGTAGATCACACCCTCGTCGTCCATCGACCGCATGGCAGGCGTCGGGTCGCCGTCGAAGCCGAGCAGTCCGTAGGCGTTGTCCTCCACGACGAGCACGCCATACCGCCGGCAGATCTCGAGGATCCACGGCCGGCGCTCGGCGGACAGGCTGACACCGGCCGGGTTGTGGAAGTTCGGGATCGTGTAGAGGAACTTGACCCGCCGGCCCTCGGCCGCCAGGTGGGTGAGCGTCGACTCCAGCGCCTCGGGGACCAGTCCGGCCTCGTCGATCGGGACGTGGACCACCTCGGCCTGGTAGGCGCGGAACACTCCGAGGGCGCCGACGTAGGACGGAGCCTCCGCGACGACGACGTCGCCGGGGTCGCAGAAGATGCGCGTCACGTAGTCCAGCGCCTGCTGCGAGCCGGTGGTGACCACCACGTCGTCGGGGTGGGCGGTGATGCCCTCGAGGCGCATCACCTCGAGGATCTGCTCGCGCAGCGTCTCGTCACCCTGACCGGAGCCGTACTGCAGGGCCTGCAGCCCGCGCCTGGCGACGACGTCGGCCGCGAGCCGGGCCAGGGTGTCCAGCGGCAGGCCGTCGAGGAACGGCATCCCGCCCGCCAGCGACACCACCTCGGGCCGGTTCGCGACGGCGAACAGAGCGCGGATCTCCGAGGCCTTCATGCCGCGGGTGCGCTCGGCGTAGGAGCCGAGCCAGGGGTCCAGCCGCGTGCCGGCGGCCGACGACGGGGGGTTGCCCACCGTCACGCGGCCGGGCATGGGCTGGGGTGTCATGACGCCAGTGTTTCACGCCCGAACGACCGATCGATCGGACACCGATCCAACGGCAGTTCGCCGAAGAAGCGTCGTCACGGACAGGGCACTGGCGACGAATCGTTCGATTCGTGGGCTGACCGAGGGAGCGGGGCCGATCGCCGGTGCGAGCAGGTGCCGGACGGAGGAGGCCCGCGGCCGGACTCAGGCGGCGGCCAGCACCGCGTCGATGCGCTCGACGAGCATCGTCTTCGGCCGCGCGCCGTAGAGCACGTCCGCCAGCTCACCGCCGGTGAAGAACTGCACCGTCGGCAGCGACACGATCCCGAACCGCCCGACGAGCCCGGGGTTCTCGTCCGCGTTGACCGCGACGAACGTCACCCGGCCCGCGTAGGTCGCCGAGAGCTCGTCGAGCACGGGGTTCAGCACCCGGCACGGGCCGCACCACGGCGCCCAGAAGTCGACGACGACCGGGACGGGCGAGGCCAGCACCTCGGCGTCGAACGTCGCGTCGGTGACGGCGGTGGTCATCGGACGCCCGCGCCGTCCGCCGGACCGGGACGGGTCTGCTGCCTCGCGACCGACGAGCGAGCCGTCACGCCCCGACCTCGGCCGCCGCGGGCTCGTCGTGCGTCCCGGCCAGGCCGGACAGCGACGGCGACTCCGGCAGCGCGGCGAGGTAGTGCTGGGCGTCCAGGGCAGCGGCGCAGCCGGAACCGGCGGCGGTGATCGCCTGGCGGTAGGTGTGGTCGACGGCGTCGCCGCAGGCGAACACCCCGGGCAGGTTGGTCGCGGTGGTGCGGCCGTCGACCAGGATGTAGCCCGCGTCGTCGAGGTCGACCTGACCCTTGACCAGCTCCGTGCGCGGCACGTGGCCGATCGCGACGAACAGCCCGGCGGCGGGCAGCTCGCGGGTCTCGCCGGTGACGGTGTCGCGCAGCGTCACCCCGGTGACCTTGCCCTCGCCCTGGATGCCGACGACCTCGCTGTTCCAGGCGAAGCGGATCTTGGGGTCGTTCATCGCGCGGTCGGCCATGATCTTCGACGCTCGCAGCGCATCCCGGCGGTGCACCATCGTCACGCTGCGGCCGAACCGGGTGAGGAACGTCGCCTCCTCGACCGCCGAGTCGCCGCCGCCGACGACCACGATGTCCTGGTCGCGGAAGAAGAACCCGTCGCAGGTGGCGCACCACGAGACGCCACGGCCGCTCAACCGCTTCTCGTCGGGCAGCCCCAGCTCGCGGTACGCCGAGCCGGTCGCGAGGATCACGGCACGGGCGCGGTACGTCTCGCCGCCCCCGGTGACCACCGTCTTGACCTCGCCGGTCAGCTCGACCTCGACGACGTCGTCCCAGACCACCTCGGCGCCGAACCGCTCGGCCTGCTTCTGCATCTGGTCCATCAGGTCCGGGCCCAGGATGCCGTCGGGGAAGCCGGGGAAGTTCTCGACCTCGGTCGTGTTCATCAGCGCGCCGCCGGCGGTCACCGAACCGGCCAGGACCACGGGCCTCAGGCCGGCGCGGGCCGCGTAGATCGCGGCCGTGTACCCGGCAGGGCCGGAACCGACGACGACGACGTCACGGACGGGGGTCTCGCTCACGGCTGGTCCTCGAGGGTCGGGAGATGGGCGTTGAGTGCAACCGATCGTAGGGGTGCTTCTGTTCCCCGCCGGGTCCCCCGCCGACGGGCGCGCTCAGCTCAGCTGGATCTCGGTCAGCTCGACGCGGAACGAGCCGTCGGCGGTGGTCGGCAGCTGCGTGAACCAGATCGTCAGCGACGATCCGGTCTGCGCCGGGTCGAGCTGGAGCACCGTGTCCGCGGACATCGGGCCGGAGGCCAGGACGGTGCCGGAGTCCGGCGTGGTGGCGTCGCCGGTGCGGACCTCCACGTTGCCGCCGGTGCCGTTGACGTGCAGCGTCACCGTGCTCACCGTGGCCGGCTCGCTGAGCGTGAGCGCCAGCCCGACGGCGGGCTTGAAGCCGGCGAAGTCGTCGCGCTTGTACGTCATCGTGTACCAGAAGGTGCCGGGGTCGCCGTCGAACGCCCGGGCGACCGCCTCCTGGTGCTCGCCGTCCGCGTCGGACGGGTCGATCGACTGGATCGACGCGATGGTCGCGGTGGCGCCCGGTCGTGCGGTGGGCGTCGGGGAGCCGCTCGGGGCGGCCGACGAGGGGCCTGCGCTCGCCGAGCCGCTGGCACCGGCCGAGGGGCTCTGCGAAGTCGTCGTGCCGGCGGCGCCCGGGCTCTCCGCGCCGCGGCCGCCGAACAGCGCCTTGGCGGCGAAGGCGATCCCGGCGACCACCAGCAGCCCGACGACGACGATCGCGATCGCGGTGCCGACACGGCGGCGGGGTGGCTCGTCGTCGATGCGTCCGAAGTCGAACGGGTCGGGCTCGGTGGCCGGGTACTGCGCGGGCGGGTACTGGGCCGCGGGACGCTGTGCCGGAGCGAAGCTCGACGGCCCCGCGCCGGGACCGGCGCCGAGCGGACCGGGTGGCGGCACGGCGGGGGGCAGCGAGCCTGCCGCCCGGGCGCCGGGTGCGACGGCCGCCGGCGGGGCCGGGAACGCGGCGGGCCGGACAGGAGCGGGGC
>CAZFTZ010000320.1:0-3803 GCA_964521875.1 uncultured Cellulomonas sp.
CGCATCGCGCGCAGGACGCGGTCCGAGCCGGACTGCAAGGGCATGTGCAGCGACGGCATCACCGACGGCGTCTCGGCCATCGCCGCGATCACCTCGTCGGTGAACGCCGCCGGGTGCGGGCTGGTGAAGCGCACCCGCTCCAGCCCGTCGATCGCGCCGACCGCGCGCAGCAGGCTCGCGAACGCCCCGCGGTCGCCGAACTCGACACCGTAGGAGTTGACGTTCTGGCCGAGCAGCGTCACCTCGATCGCGCCGGTGGCGACCAGGGCCTCGACCTCGGCGAGGATCTCCCCCGGCCGGCGGTCGCGCTCCTTGCCGCGCAGCGACGGGACGATGCAGAACGTGCACGTGTTGTTGCAGCCGACGGAGATGGAGACCCAGCCCGCGTAGACCGACTCCCGGTGCGTCGGCAGGGTGGACGGGAACACCTGCAGCGACTCGGCGATCTCTACCTCCGCGCGGGCGTTGTGGCGGGCACGCTCCAGCAGCACCGGCAGCACGTCGAGGTTGTGCGTGCCGAAGACGACGTCCACCCACGGCGCCTTCTCGACGATCCCCGCGCGGTCCTTCTGCGCCAGGCAGCCGCCGACGGCGATCTGCAGGCCGGGCTTGGCGCGCTTGGCGGCGGCGAGCCTTCCCAGCGTGCCGTAGAGGCGCTCGGCGGCGTTCTCGCGGACGGCGCACGTGTTGATGACGATGACGTCGGCGTCCTCCGCCGCGACCGCCTCGGGGGTGGCGGCGACGTAGCCGGCGGCGTCGAGCAGACCGGCCATGTGCTCGGAGTCGTGGACGTTCATCTGGCAACCGAGCGTCTTGACGAGGTACGTGCGCGCGTGCGCCTCGTCGGCCGCGGCGGTGGGCGGCACGACGAGCGGGGCGGTCGGCTGTGCGGACATCGCCGTCCAGGGTACGTTGCGGAGCCCGAAGAGCCGCCGACCGGCCCCACGAGCCTGACCGGCCCGACCGGTGGCGACCGGCAGCGCCGGCGTGTGACGCTCAGCCGGCCGTGGCGCTCGCGCGGATCTCGCGCACCACGGTGACCTTGATCTCGCCGGGGTACGTCAGGTCCTGCTCGATGTGCCGGGCGATCGCGCTCGCCAAGCCCGGCAGCGCGGTGTCGTCCACCTCCGCGGGTTCGACGACGACGCGCACCTCGTGGCCGGCGGACATCGCCAGCGCGCGCCGCACCCCGGGGTGCTCGGCGACGATCGCCTCGAGCTTGTCCATCCGCTCCACGTACTGGTCCAGCTCCTCGCGCCGGGCGCCGGGACGGGCGGCGGAGATCGCGTCCGCCGCCTGCACCAGCACACCTTCGACGGTCTCCACCGGGACCTCGTCGTGGTGGGCCGCGATCGCGTTGACGACGGCCGGCGACTCCCCGCAGCGACGGGCCATCTCCGCTCCCAGCGCGGCATGGGTTCCCTGCTGCTCGGCCGTCAGCGCCTTGCCCAGGTCATGCAGCAGCGCGCCGCGCTTCGTCACGTCGACGTCGGCGCCCACCTCGGCGGCGATCGCGCCGGCGACCAGCGACGTCTCGACGAGGTGCTCCAGCACGTTCTGCCCGTACGACGTGCGCAACCGCAGCCGTCCCAGCGTGCGGATCAGCTCGGGGTGCAGGCCGGTGACCCCGGCGCGCTCGGCGGCGTCGCCACCGGCCGCCTCGGTGCGCTCGTCGGCCGCCGCGACCGCCTCCGCGTAGGCCGCCTCGATCCGCTGCGGATGGATACGGCCGTCCGCCATGAGCGCCTCGAGCGCCACCTGCGCCACCTCCCGGCGCTCCGGGTCGTAGCAGGAGAGCACCACGGCATCCGGCGTCTCGTCGACCAGGACGTTGACACCGGTCAGCGACTCGAACGAGCGGATGTTGCGCCCCTCCTTGCCGATGATCCGGCCCTTCATCTCGTCGCTCGGCAGCGGCACGACGCTGATCGCCGACTGGCTGGACGTCGGCACCGCGAGTCGCTGCACGGCCGTGGCGACGATGCGCCTGGCGCGGTTCTCGGCGGTGCGGCGCGCCCGCGCCTCCTCTCGCCGCACCTGCGTGGCGGCGTCGTTGCGCGCCTGGTCCGTCAGCCGCTCGACGAGCTGTGCGCGCGCCTCGTCGGCGGACAGCCCCGACACCGCCTCGAGCTCGGCCCGGGCCTGCCGCTCGGCCTCCGCCAGCCGCTCGGTCGCAGTCCTCTCCGCGTCGGCCACCACCCGCGCGGCGCTGCGCTCGGCCGTGACCAGCGCCTCCGCTCGCTCACGGGTGCGCCGCTCGAGCGCCTCGACCTCGCCGCGGTCCTGTGCCAGGGCCTGCTCCCGCTCGGCCAACCGCTGCTCACGACGCTCGGCATCCGCCAACTTGGTGCGCGTCTCCTCCTTGATCGAGGCGACGTCCTCCGCCGCGCGGCGGCGGACCGCCTCAGCCTCGCGGCGGGCGAGCTGGACCAGCAGGAGTGCCACCAGGCAGGCGCCGAGCAGCCCGACGACGGTGATGACCGGCGTCCAGTTCATGGCACCTCCCGACGGGACCCCGCGGACAATTGGCCCATTGTGGCGCAGGTCGCCACGCGACCCGGACGCGACGCCGTGCGGCGTCACGCGCGCCACCCTCGGCGACCAGCCGGTTCACCCGTCGGAGGGACCGCCATAGGCGTGCCGGCCGCCTCAGGTGTCGTCGTCGGACGCCGCGCTGTCGTCGGCCCATCCGGCCGTCGCCTCGCCCTCGGCCGCCAGCGCCTCCCGCACCAGCCGCCCGACGAGCCCCGGCGGGTAGCCCCGCCGGCCGAGCGCCGCCAGCGTGCGCCGCGTCCGCGTCACGGTGTCCAGCCCGCGCGTCGCCGCCAGCCGCCGCTCCACCAGCCGGCGTGCGGCGTCGACTTCGTCGTCGTCACCCACTTGCTCGAGCGCCTGCGCCGCGGTGGTGTCGTCCACACCACGGCGGCGCAGCTCGACCGCCAGCGCCCGCCGCGACAGCCCGCGCTCCGCATGCCGCGACCGCACCAGCGTGCCGGCATAGGCGGCGTCGTCGATCAGCCCGACCTCGGTGAACCGGTCGAGGACGGTCATCGCGATCTCGTCGGGCACGTCGCGCTTGGCGAGCGCCTGGGCAAGCTGCGCCCGGCTGCGCGGAGCACCCGTGAGCAGCCGGAGCACGATCGCCCGCGCCACCTGCTCGGGGTCGGGCTCCGCGTCCACCGACGCGGAGCCGACCTCCGGCGGCTCGGCCGCGCGCATTTCAGAAGTCGACCGGCACGCCGCCGTCGGCGGGCTTGTCCAGCTTCGCGCCGATGCCGAGCTTCTCCTTGATCTTCTTGTCGAGCTCGTCGGCCAGGTCGGGGTTGTCTCGCAGGAACGCCCGGGCGTTCTCCTTGCCCTGGCCCAGCTGGTCGCCCTCGTAGGTGAACCACGCACCCGACTTGCGGACGAAACCGTGCTCCACGCCCATGTCGATCAAGCTGCCCTCGCGGGAGATGCCGACGCCGTAGAGGATGTCGAACTCCGCCTGCTTGAAGGGCGGCGCCATCTTGTTCTTCACCACCTTGACGCGGGTGCGGTTGCCCACCGCCTCCTGGCCCTCCTTGAGGGTCTCGATGCGCCGGATGTCCAGGCGCACCGACGCGTAGAACTTCAGCGCCTTGCCACCGGTGGTCGTCTCCGGGGAGCCGAAGAACACGCCCACCTTCTCGCGCAGCTGGTTGATGAAGATCGCCGTGGTCTTCGACTGGTTGAGCGCGCCGGTGATCTTGCGCAGCGCCTGGGACATCAGCCGGGCCTGCAGGCCGACGTGGCTGTCGCCCATCTCGCCCTCGATCTCCGCC
>CAZFTZ010000321.1:0-3136 GCA_964521875.1 uncultured Cellulomonas sp.
CGGTCGTGGACGGCGCGCTCCGGGTGACGGCTCGGTGCGAGGCCGGTCATGCCGGGAGCCCGAGCAGGGCGTCCTCGAGCACGCCGAGCGCGTCGTCGAGCAGCGCCGGCTCGATCACGAGCGGCGGCAGCAGCCGCACCACGTTGCCCCACGACCCGCAGGTCAGAACGATGACCCCCGCTGCGGCGCAGGCAGCCGCGACCTGGCTGGCGGCCGCCTTGTCCGGCTCGAGCGTGCCCGGCCGCACCAGCTCCAGCGCGAGCATGGCGCCCCGGCCGCGCACCTGCGCGATCGCCGGCACCGTCGTTGCCAGGGCCTCCAGGCGGGGCACGACGAGCGCCTCGATGCGACGGGCGGCGGCCGGCAGGTTCTCGCGCTGGTAGACGTCCATCGCCGCCAGCGCCGCTGCGCACGCGACCGGGTTGCCGCCGAACGTTCCGCCGAGGCCGCCCCCGTGCACGGCGTCCATCAGGTCCGCCCGGCCGGTGACGGCGGCGAGCGGCAGGCCGCCGGCGATCCCCTTGGCGGTGGTGACGAGGTCCGCCACCACGCCCTCGTGCTCGGTGGCGAACATCGCCCCGGTGCGGGCGAACCCGGTCTGCACCTCGTCGGCCACCAGCACGATGCCGTTCGCCGCCGTCCACGCCCGCAGCGCGGTCCAGAACCCCGGAGCCGGGACCACGAAGCCGCCCTCGCCGAGGATCGGCTCGGCGACCAGCGCCGCCACCTGGTCCGCGCCGACCTGCCGGCCGGCGGCTTCGACCAGCCGGGCCGCCGCCTCCTCGCCGGTCATCCCGGCGGGGTCGCGCAGCGGGTAGCTCGCCGGCACCCGGTACACCTCGCCGGCGAACGGGCCGAAGCCGGTCTTGTACGGCATCGCCTTCGCCGTCATCGCCATGGTCAGGTTGGTGCGGCCGTGGTACGCGTGGTCCAGGACCAGCACCGCGTCGCGGCCGGTGGCGCGGCGGGCGACCTTGACGGCGTTCTCCACGGCCTCGGCGCCGGAGTTGACCAGCACCGACCGTTTGGCGAAGTTGCCCGGGGTCAGCCGCGCCAGCGCCTCGGCGACCGCGACGTACCCCTCGTAGGGCGTCACCATGAAGCAGGTGTGGGTGATGGCGGCCGCCTGCTCGGCGACCGCGCCGACGACGGCCGGGTGCGAGCCGCCCAGCGACGTCACGGCGATGCCGGACCCCAGGTCGACCAGCACGTTGCCGTCGACGTCCTCGACCACCGCCCCGCTGGTGCGCGCCGCGTAGACCGGGGACGACGAGCCGACGGCCGCGGGGACCACCGCGGCGCGGCGTTCGGCGAGGGCGAGCGAGCGCGGCCCGGGGATCGCGGTGCGGATCACCCGCCGCTGGGCGAGCGGGGCAGGGGCGACGGATTGCGTGGTCACTCGGTGAGACTACCGTGCAGATCGCACGTCCAGGAGGCGCTGAGCGACGGAAATCGTCGCGCGGCGCACCTGGCTGGAACCCGGGCGGCTGCCAGCGCGTTCCCAGGCCGGTGGCGGACAATGGGACCGCGCGGTGCCGTGCCGCGCACATCGGGAGGGGCGATGGCCTACCTGGTCGGGGTGCTGATCCTCGTCGTCGTGCTGCTGGCGTCGATCGCGCTGCACGAGGTGGGGCACATGGTGCCCGCCAAGAGGTTCGGCGTCCGCGTCAGCCAGTACATGGTCGGCGTCGGGCCGACGCTGTGGTCACGTCGGCGCGGGGAGACCGAGTACGGCATCAAGGCGATCCCGCTCGGCGGCTACGTGCGGCTGGCGGGGATGTACCCGCCGGCGCGCGCCGTCGGCGACCCGCCCGCGGACGGGAGCTGGGCGGCGCGGCTGGCGGCCGACGCGCGCGAGGCGAGTGCCGAGGAGATCCCGCCCGGGGAGGACGACCGCGCGTTCTACCGGCTCAGCACCCCGAAGAAGCTCGTCGTCATGATGGGCGGCCCGGTGATGAACCTCGTCATCGCCGCCGTGCTGCTGGGCGTCGCCTACGCCGGCATCGGCGTGCCGGGAGCGACGACGACGCTGGCCTCGGTGTCCCAGTGCGTGCTGCCCGTGGACGCCACCGCGGACCAGCAGTGCACGACGAGCGACCAGCCGGCGCCGGGCGCCGCCGCGGGCCTGCAGCCGGGTGACCGCGTCGTCTCCTTCGACGGGACGGCCGTCGAGTCGTGGGACCAGCTGACCACGCTCATCCGCGCCGCGGGCGACGAGGCCGTGCCGATCGTCGTCGAGCGCGCCGGGCAGGACGTCACGCTCACCGTGACCCCGGTCGTCGCACAGCGACCGGTGCTGGACGCCACTGGCGCCGCCGTGACGAACGCCGACGGGTCGACGAAGACCGAGCCGGTCGGGTTCCTCGGCGTCTCGCCCACCAGCGCCACGCAGCGCGCCTCGGTCGGCTCGGTGCCCGGGCTGCTCGCCGACCGCACCTGGGCGACGATCAAGGTTGTCGCGACCCTGCCGCACCAGGCCTGGGAGGTGCTGCGCGAGACCGTGACCGGTGAGCCGCGCGGCTCGTCGAGCATCGTCGGCGTCGTCGGGATCGGCCGGTTCGCCGGCGAGATCGCGTCCGCCTCCGGGGAGGGCATCGACTGGGGTCTCAAGGCGGCCGGCCTGCTGGAGATGCTGGCGGCGCTCAACCTCTCGCTGTTCGTCTTCAACCTCATCCCGTTGCCGCCGCTGGACGGCGGTCACGTTGCCGCGGCGCTGTGGGAAGGCGCGAAGCGGCAGGTGGCACGCGTGCGCCAGCGGCCGCGGCCGCGGGTGGCGGACACGGCGCGCCTGGTGCCGCTGTCCTACACCGTGTTCGCGATCCTCGGCGCGCTCGGCGTGATGCTCATCTGGGCGGACATCGTCAACCCGGTCAGCGTCGGGTGAATGCGATGATGGAACGGTGACGTCCATCAACCTCGGCATGCCCGCGCTGCCCGCTCCGGTGCTCGCGCCGCGCAGGCCGACCCGCAAGATCCGCGTCGGCAAGGTCGAGGTCGGCGGCGACGCCCCGGTCAGCGTCCAGTCGATGACCACGACCCTCACCGCCGACGTCAACTCCACGCTCCAGCAGATCGCCGAGCTGACCGCCGCAGGCTGCGACATCGTCCGCGTCGCGGTGCCCAGTCAGGACGACGC